>JAGZEG010000012.1 GCA_018368455.1 Coriobacteriia bacterium | reverse complement strand
CGATCCAGGCCGGCGAGGTCAACGCCTGGATCGGCACGCCCGCCCAGGTCGAGCAGATGAACATCGAGGGCAACGGCCTCAAGGTCACGCCGTATGGCGAGGGCCGTGTCGCCTACGTGATGTTTAACGCCAAGCGCGTCAGCGACGAGCGCGTGCGCAAGGCCCTGCTCTATACGTTTGACAAGCACGCTATCGCGCAGGCGGCGCTGCTCTCCGACGAGTGCTTCGACCTCGTCGACACGTTCTTGCCGCCGGAGAACTCGTTCTATGCGGGCGACCAGGTCGAGCGTTATGACCAGGATGTCGAGAAGGCCAAAGCCCTGCTGCAGGAGGCCGGCGCTTCCAACCTTACGCTGACGCTTGGCTACTCGGGAAGTGACTCGCTGCAGCAGACGGCTGCCGTCCTGATGCAGGAACAAGCTGCTGCAGCCGGTATCACGCTGACGCTCCAGGGCGTCGACGCCACGGCGCTGTCCAACGACATGAAGAACCCCGACAACACCTATGACCTGTACTTTGGCGGCTACATCATGGGTATCGATCCCAGCACGTTCTCGACGCTGTTCGTCTCCGACGCTGCATGGAACTACAGCCACTACGATGCGGCCGATTACCCCAAGATCGACGAGCTGTTTAACGAGGGTGCTGTCGAGACGGACTCTGCCAAGCGCAAGGAGATCTATACCGAGCTCCAGCAGGTCATCCAGGACGCCGCGTTCTTCTACCCGCTGTACTCCAACAAGCGCCTGCTCGTGACGACCCAGAACGTCGGCGGCTTCGATGACGCCAAGCTCGTGCCCATCTACACGTTCGAGGACCTGTCGAAGCTCACGCTCGACGCGTAGAGACCAACCTCTGCTCCCCAAGGCCCGCCCGGGTGCTCTGCGCATCCGGGCGGGCTTTTCCTTGGGTGTCTTGGCGCACTGTCGCCCTGTCCCACAGGAAGCCTTCCATTGTCGCGGCGCCCATGTGAGCGAACGGTGAACGAGGGAGATGATCGACACCGCTTCGACGACCTCACCACGGTCCTCTTGCTCGGCGCCCCGAGGTATCCCGAGTTGTCTGCCGTTGCTGTCTCCGACGCGCTCTGTGTATAGAGAATACCGTTCGCCACGGCAAACCGACCATTGACCGACGCTTTATGTAACTAAAGTGTCGCGAATCGCATGAGCAGGGCTTCCGGCTCGAGGGACGTTCGGGGCGCTGTCGCCGCCTTTCGCCGTCCCGCGCATGCCCACGTGTCGGTAAAAACTGGGTTTCAGTGTCGGTAGATGCCCTTTTCTGGCTAAACTAACCGGGTATCTGGCCCCTTGTTGCCAGAGGGATCCCTGGTGCGCAGCGCTTTCCGGCGGTTTGCGTCGCGTCGCTTTCCGGTGCCCGGCTCTCCCGGGCCTCGCGAAGCGCCGCGTCCCATCGCGAGGGCGCGCCACGCTCGCAGGCGATCCACAGACGTCCGTGGGCGGGCCGCCACAGTGGCGTGCCCGCGCAGAAGGAGGCTTCTAGCATGGAGAACGTTCTCGACAAGCGGATGAGCCGTCGCTCGTTCATGGGTGTCGCCGCCGGTGCGCTGGCTGCGGCCGGCCTCGCCCAGGTGGGCATCTCTGCCAGCGACGCGCAGTTCGCCTACGCGTCCGAGGGCGGCAAGACGTTCACGTACGCCATCGCCGGCGACCCGAGCGTCTCGCCCAACGTCATCACGACGAGCGACCGCTTCGGCCTCATGACGCTCAAGCTCGTCTATAGCCCGCTGTGGATGTGCAACGCCGACGGCATCAACTACTTCCTCGCCGAGAGCTACGATGAGTCCGACGACCACCTGACGCTGACCGTCCACCTGCGCGAGGGCGTGAAGTGGAACGACGGCGAGCCCTTCACGGCCGACGACGTCGTGTTCACGTACGAGGCTGTCGAGGCCGATGAGACGGCCAACCAGTTCACGCAGCTCGACTACGGCGACCAGGGCCAGGTTAAGGTCGAGAAGGTGGACGACCTCACCGTCAACTTCACGTTCCCGTTCCTCAACGCCGCCGCGCCCGAGATGCTGAGCCAGTTCTTCATCATGCCCAAGCACCTCTACGAGGGCGTCACGGACTGGGAGAACAACGACGTCAACTCCCAGGGCGTCGGCACGGGCCCCTACAAGCTCGACGAGTACCAGGTCGGCCAGTATCTCAAGTTCTCGGCCAATCCCGACTACTTCCTGGGCGCCCCGAAGGTCGACAACGTCGTATTCCAGATCATCACGAACGAGAACACGGGCATGCAGGCCATCCAGGCCGGCGAGGTCAACGCCTGGATCGGCACGCCCGCCCAGGTCGAGCAGATGAACATCGAGGGCAACGGCCTCAAGGTCACGCCCTACTCCGAGGGCCGCGTCGCCTACATGATGGTCAACTGCAACCGCATGAAGGACGAGAACGTCCGCAAGGCCGTGTTCTACAGCTTCGATAAGAACTCCATTGCGCTGGCTGCCCTGCTCAAGGAGGAGTACTACGACATCGAGGACACGTTCCTGCCCACGACGAGCCAGTTCTACGCCGGCGACCAGGTCGAGAAGTACGCCCAGGATGTCGAGAAGGCCAAGCAGCTGCTCGCTGACGCCGGCCAGCCCAACCCGACGCTGACGCTCGCCTACTCCGCCTCCGACACGCTGCAGCAGACGTGCGCCGTCATGATGCAGGAGCAGGCCGCTGCCGCCGGCATCACGCTCAACCTCCAGGGCGTCGACGCCAACGCGCTCGCGCAGTCCATGCAGGACCCGAACAACTCCTACGACATGTACTTCGGCGGCTACATCATGGGCATCGACCCGAGCATGTTCGAGTCGCTGTTCGCGACGGGCGGCCCCTGGAACTACATGTTCTACGACTACCCCGAGATCAACGACCTGTTTGACCAGGGCTCCGTCGAGACGGACGAGGCCAAGCGCAAGGAGATCTACACGCAGGTCCAGCAGGTCATCCAGGACACGGCTGCCTTCTACCCGATGTACTCCAACAAGCGCCTGCTCGTGACGACGCAGAACGTCACGAACATCGAGGAGGCCAAGCTCGTGCCCGTCTACACGTTCGAGGACCTCTCGAAGCTGGACATGCAGTAAATCTACCTGCTCACGCCAGCTCGTACATCGTGCGGGGCGCCCGGGACTCACAGGGCGCCCCGCTCGTGTGCGGGCCCGGAAGGCTCGTTAGAAGGGGAGGGACCTCGGAGCCGTGGCAAAGTACATCCTACGCCGCATACTCATCGCGGTGCCCATCGTATTGCTGATCACCATCCTGGTGTTCTTGCTCATGGACCTGGCGCCCTACGACGCCGTGGACGCCATGGTCAACCCGAAGATGTCCGCTGAGACCGTTGCGGCCATCAAAGCCAAGTACGGCTATGACCAGCCATTCTTTGTGCGCTATGCCAACTGGCTCGGGGGCCTCGTCACCGGCGACATGGGCTACTCCATCGTCACGAAGCAGGCGATCTCAGAACAGCTCGCCGCGCGCGTGCCCAACACGATCCTGCTCGTGCTGCCGGCCTACCTGACCGCTTACGTGCTCGCCATCGCACTGGGCCTGACGGCCGGCATGCACCGCGGCGGCCGCCTCGACCGCATCATCGACGGCATCGCCTCCGTGCTCATCGCCGTGCCGTCGTTCTGGCTGTCGATGTTGCTCATCTTCGTGTTCGGCTACCTGCTGCGCTGGTTGCCAATCGTCGGCATGCAAACGGTTGGCGACGGGTCGTTCATCGACGTTCTGCGGCACTACATCCTGCCGTACGTCACGCTGACGATCGCGTTCCTGCCGGATAACCTGCGCTATGTCCGCAGCTCGACCATCACGCAGACGACGCAGGACTACGTCACCGTGCAGGAGGCCTTCGGCGCCACGCGCAAGGAGATCATGGTCAAGCACGTGTGCCGCAACGTTCTCGTGCCGGTCATCACCCGTCTGGGCATGGCCATGCCGCTGCTCGTCACCGGCGCCATCATCACGGAGACCATCTTCTCGTGGCCGGGCGTCGGCCCGTACTTCATCACGGCCATCAAGGGCATGGACTATCCCGTCGTCATGGTGATCCTCGTGTTCTCCTCGACGCTCGTCGTGCTGGGCAACCTGCTTGCCGACGTGCTGTGCGCCCTGACTGACCCGCGCGTTCGCCAGGGAGGTGCGCAGTAATGTCGAAGGACTCCAAGACCCGCGCGTTCGCCAGGGAGGTGCGCAGTAATGTCGAAGGACTCCAAGAAGAAGGCAACGGAGCTCGCGCCCGGTGAGCAGCCGAAGAAGTGGACGCGCTTCGACGCGGCTTGGCTGGCGTTTCGCAAGGACAAGACCGCCGTCGTCTCCATCACGCTGCTCGCCATCATCATCGTGGCGTGCCTCATCGCGCCGCTGCTGCCGCTCAACCCCAACGCGACCGACGTCGTGAATCGTCTGTCGGGCCCGTCGCTGCGGCACCTCTTCGGCACGGACGAGCTCGGCCGCGACTACCTTGCGCGCGTTCTGTACGGCGGCCGTGTCAGCCTGCTCGTCGGTACGCTGGCCATGCTAACGAGCCTCGTCATCGGCATCGTCGTCGGCACGGTGGCCGGCCTGTGCGGCGGCATCGTCGACGCACTGCTCATGCGCCTCGTCGACATCCTGTCGTCCATCCCGTGGATGGTGCTCGTCATGGTGGTGTCCATCTTCCTCAAGCCGGGCATCACGTCCATCATCCTCGTCATCGGCCTGTTCAGCTGGATGGAGATCGCCCGTCTCGTGCGCGCGGAGACGCAGTCCATCAAGGAGCGCGACTTCGTGCAGTACGCCCGCCTGTGCGGCGTGAGCACGCCTCGCGTCATTGCACGCCACATCATCCCCTCGGCGCTGCCGACGATCATCACGGCGTCCACGACGTCGCTGGCCGGCGCCATCATGACGGAGTCGTCGCTGTCGTTCCTCGGCGTCGGCGTGCAGCAGCCCATGTCCTCGTGGGGCAGCCTGCTGCAGGCGGCACAGACGACGATGCAGAACGATATCTACATGGCCATCATCCCCGGCCTGCTGATCGTGATCGTCATCTTCGCGTTCAACAAGTTCGGCAACGTTATGCGCGTCTTCGCGGACCCGCAGGTTATGAGTGGCGAGAGGGGGCAGGACTGATGGGCACGACCACGAACGGCGCCCCCAAGGAGCTGCTGCGCGTCGAGAACCTGTGCACGACGTTCCATTCGCACCACACGCTCGTCAAGGCCGTGCGCGGCGTCAGCCTCACGGTCAACGATGGCGACTTCATGGCCGTCGTCGGCGAGTCCGGCTCGGGCAAGTCGGTGACGATGAAGTCGGTCATGGGCCTGCTGCCCGACAACGCCGACGTCACGGCGGACACGCTGGCGTTCGACGGCCGCGACATGCTCAAGATGGACGCGAAAGAGCGCCGCGCCATGTGCGGCGGCGACATCGCCATGATCTTCCAGGACCCGATGACCTCGCTCGACCCGCTGCAGACGATCGGCTTCCACCTGCGCGAGGTGCTCAAGCGCCATCGCGGTCTCACGGGCAAACAAGCCGACGACGAGGCTGTCCGCGTGCTGTCGCAGGTTGGCATCCCCTCGCCGGAGCAGCGCCTCAGCCAGTACCCGCACGAGTTCTCCGGCGGCATGCGCCAGCGCGTGCTCATCGCTATGGCCCTGTGCTGCCGTCCGCGCCTGCTCATCGCAGACGAGCCGACGACGGCCCTCGACGTGACGATCCAGGCCCAGATCCTCGACCTGCTCAAGCGCCTGCGTGACGAGGAGGGCATGAGCGTCGTGCTCATCACGCACGACCTGGGCGTCGTCGCCAGCCTGTGCAACCGCGTCGCCGTCATGTACGGTGGCCTCATCATGGAGCAGGGCACGACAGATCAGATCTACTACGCGCCGCGCCACCCCTACACGCGCGCCCTGCTCGGCGCCGTGCCCAACCCCAACGGGCGCCGTCTCGGCCGACTCGTCTCCATCCCCGGCTCGGCCCCGCTGCTCATCAACCCGCCGGAGGCCTGCCCGTTCGACGGCAGGTGCTCCTTCTCGGGTGAGAAGTGCCGCGCGGGCATGCCCGGCTGGCAGACGTATCCCGACGGCCAGTGCGCTCGCTGCGTCTACACGTCCGACGAGCTCGACCGCATGACGGCCCACCAGGCGAAGGAGGCGTAGGCGATCATGGCAGACACCACGTCCACGCAGACGCCCGCT
Source organism: Coriobacteriia bacterium (assembly GCA_018368455.1). Classification (NCBI taxonomy): domain Bacteria; kingdom Bacillati; phylum Actinomycetota; class Coriobacteriia; species Coriobacteriia bacterium. The sequence continues at coordinate 102,840 of JAGZEG010000012.1, read as the reverse complement.
CAGCAGGGCGCCGCCCGTGACGCGAGCGGGCGCGCCGTTGCGAGCTCCGAAGTCATCCTGAAGGCCGAGGGGCTGTGCAAGCACTTCCCGGTGCGCTCGTTCTTCGGCCGCTCCAAGCAGGTCGTCAAGGCCGTCGACGGCATCGACCTCGAGATCCATCGCGGCGAGACGTTCGGCCTCGTCGGCGAGTCCGGCTGCGGAAAGTCGACGCTGGGCCGCACGCTCATCCGCATGTACGAGCCGACGGCGGGCACGATCACCTTCGCGGGGCACGACATCACGCGTGCCAAGGGCCGCGAGCTCGTCGACATCCACCGTCGCATGCAGATCGTGTTCCAGGACCCGTACCTGTCGCTCGACCCGCACCAGAACGTCCGCGAGATCATCGCCGAGCCGCTGTGCGTGGGCCACAAGTACAGCGCCGACGAGATCGATGACCGCGTGGCCGAGATCCTCGACCGCGTGAGCCTGCACCGCGACGACATGTACAAGTTCGCCTACGAGTTCTCCGGTGGCCAGCGCCAGCGCATCGGCATCGCCCGCGCGCTGTCGGTCCACCCGGACTTCATCCTGTGCGACGAGCCTATCTCGGCCCTCGACGTCTCCATCCAGGCGCAGGTCGTCAACATGCTCGAGGACCTGCAACACGAGCTGGGCCTGACGTACCTCTTCGTCGCGCACGACCTGTCGATGGTGCGCCACATCTCCACGCGCATCGGCGTCATGTACCTGGGCCGCCTCGTCGAGGTCGCGCCCTCCGACGAGCTGTACGACAACCCGCTGCACCCGTATACGAAGGCGCTGCTGAGCTCCATCCCGATCCCCGACCCCAACGTCGCCCGGGCCTCCCAGCGCGTCATGCTCTCTGGCGAGCTGCCTAGCCCGCTGCACGTTCCCGACGGCTGCCGCTTCCACACGCGCTGCCCCGAGGCGTGCGAGGGCTGCTCCAAGGCTATCCCGCAGCTGCGCGAGGTCACGCCCGGCCACTTCGTCGCTTGCGACGCCCTGCACTAACCGCGCTTCCGCAGCAGGCTGCACTCGCTCACCCGGCGCTGCCTGGCACCCCTCGGGGTCGCCGGGCAGCGTCTTTTGTTTTCGCCTGCGAGTCCACCGATTCTTTCGGCGCGGGCGCACCAGCCCCCGTGGCCCGCTGGCCCCTCGGCGCGAACGTGCTAGCCCCAGCGCCCTGCCGGCCCCTCCGACATAGACGCGCCAGATGGCTGCAAGCCTCCTCCTGCAGCCGCGGGCCGGGCCGGCGGCCAGCAATCCCGCTCGTGCATGCCCTTCGTGGCACCCGGGCTCGCCCACCTTCCCGCGACCTGGGATTTCCTCGAGGCGGGGGCGTCCCGCCGGTAGGTGTCCCATACACGAGCTCGATTCCTGGCCGCACATCACCCTGGAGTTTTCCGGATTTGGTTGTAACCGCCTTCGAGCGTGGCAAAAAGGCGCAGATGGGGTATTAACCGCGTAAAAACAGCGCCGGATTGCCGGCAAGCGCCGTGCACGGGACGGAATCAAGTATCCTGTCCCGCACTACGCTGCGATTTTCACGAAGGAGGCGCCATGTTCGAGAAGTTCACTGACGGCGCTCGCAAGGTCATGGTTCTTGCCCAGGAGGAGGCGCGCAAGCTCGGCCAGATGTACGTTGGCACGGAGCACCTGCTGCTCGGCCTCATCCGCGAGGAGGACGGCATCGCGGCACAGGCCCTGCGCAAGCTCGACGTGACCTACGACGAGACGCTCGACCAGATAAAGCAGGTCGCCGCCAAGCCCGACGAGCCCACGCCCGGTGGCCACATCCCCTACACGCCGCGCGCCAAGCGCGTGCTCGAGAGTGCCCTGCGCGAGATGCTGTCCGGCGGCCAGTCCTACATCGCCACGGAGCACCTGCTGCTCGGCATCCTGCGCGAGGGCAACGGCGTCGCCATGGAGGCCCTGACCCGCATGGGCGTGTCCTCTGACGCCGTGCGCAACGCCATTAGCGAGCTCGCCCCCAAGCGCCAGCCCCCCGCGGCGGTGCCCATGGGCGGCATCAGCCTGCCGGCCGGCGGCTTCGCCTCCTCGAGCGGCGGCGACGAGGACTCGGCGCTCAAGGAGTACGGCCGCGACCTCACGCAGCTCGCCCGCGACGGCAAGCTCGACCCCGTCATCGGCCGCGACGACGAGACGGAGCGCGTCATGCAGATCCTGGCGCGCCGCACAAAGAACAACCCGCTGCTCATCGGCGACCCCGGCGTCGGCAAGACAGCCGTCGTCGAGGGCCTGGCGGAGCGCGTTGCCGCGGGCGACGTCCCCGAGCTGCTGCGCGAGCGCTCCGTGTGGACGCTCGACGTCGCATCGCTCGTCGCCGGCGCCAAGTATCGCGGCGAGTTCGAGGAGCGCCTCAAGCGCGTCGTCGCTGAGGTGAGCGCCGACCCGTCCATCATCCTGTTCATCGACGAGATGCACACGCTCATCGGCGCCGGCAGCGCCGAGGGCTCGCTCGACGCCGCCTCCATTCTCAAGCCGCCGCTGTCGCGCGGTGAGATCCAGGTCATCGGCGCCACGACGCTCGACGAGTACCGTAAGCACGTCGAGAAGGACTCGGCGTTCGCTCGCCGCTTCCAGACGGTCATGGTCGACGAGCCGACGCCCGAGGAGTCGCTGCAGATCCTCGGCGGCCTGCGCGAGCGTTACGAGCAGCATCACCACGTCCACTACAGCGACGCGGCCGTCGAGGCTGCCGTCAGCCTGTCCGACCGCTACATCCAGGATCGCTTCCTGCCGGATAAGGCCATCGACCTGCTCGACGAGGCCGGTGCCGCCACGCGCATCCACGCGGCGCCCCGCCCTGCCGAGCTCGAAGAGCTGGCTGCCCAGCTCAAGGATGTCCAGGCCAAGCGTGAGAAGTGCGCCTCGGAGCAGGACTACGAGCAGGCGGCGTCCCTGCGCGACGAGGAGAAGGACATCCAGGCTCGCATCGAGGCGGCCGAGAAGGCGTGGCGCGAGGATGCGGCGTCGCGCACGGTCGACGTCACGCCCGAGGACATCGCGACCGTCGTGTCGCGCGCTACGGGCGTGCCGGTCTCCAACCTCACGGAGGCCGAAACCGACAAGCTGCTGCGCATGGAGTCCGTGCTGCACGAGCGCATCGTCGGTCAGGATGAGGCCGTCACAAAGGTCAGCAAGGCCATCCGCCGCTCGCGCGCCGGCCTGCGCGACCCGCGTCGCCCCGCTGGCTCGTTCGTGTTCCTCGGCCCGTCGGGCGTCGGCAAGACGGAGCTGTCCAAGGCGCTTGCCGAGTTCCTGTTCGGCACGCAGGACGCGCTCATCACGTTTGACATGAGCGAGTACATGGAGAAGCACGCTGTGTCCAAGCTCGTCGGCGCGCCTCCGGGTTACGTCGGCTACGACGAGGGCGGCGAGCTCACGAAGGCCGTGCGCCAGAAGCCGTACTCCGTCGTGCTGTTCGACGAGATCGAGAAGGCCCACCCTGACCTGTTCAACATCCTGCTCCAGATCCTGGAGGAGGGTCGCCTGACAGACGGCCAGGGCCGCAAGGTCGACTTCCGCAACACGGTCATCATCATGACGAGCAACGTCGGTGCGCGCCAGATCGCTCAGACGTCGACGCCGCTCGGCTTTGCCGTAGCGCGTCAGGGCGGTGGCCTTGATGACGACGAGATCCACCGCAACGTCATGGCCGAGGTCAAGAAGCTGTTCAAGCCGGAGTTCCTCAACCGCATCGACGACATCATCGTGTTCAAGTCGCTGACGGACGAGCAGCTCATGAGCATCATCGACCTGCTCGTCGACGACCTGCGCGACCGCCTCATCGCTCGCGGCATGACGGTGAACCTGTCGCTGGAGGCCAAAAAGCAGCTCGCCAAGGAGGGCACGGACGCCGCCTACGGTGCTCGCCCGCTGCGCCGCGCCATCCAGAACCTGCTGGAGGACCCCATCTCCGAGGCCATCCTTGCGGGCACGTGGCACGCAGGCTCCGTCATCGACGTCGACGCCGTGGACGGCAAGTTCACGTTCACGCCGGGCACGGGCGAGATCCCGGCCCCGCGCCGTCGCGAGAGCCTCGCGGGCGACAGCCGCATCGCGCGCCCGCCGCGCGGTCGACTCTCCTCGCCGTCGTCGCCGGTTGCGGGCGAGATCGGCGCCGGTAACTAAAACGGCGCGAGAGATTCTCTGAACCGTTACGTTTTGCGGCTGCACGCGGGCCTTGAAGCCCGGGTGCAGCCGCAACATTGTTATGATAAGCCTAGGGGAGTGGCGGCATACGGCGAAGGGCGGGCGCATGAGCAACCATGAGGTCCAGGAGCGCATTGACGAGGCCATCCGTCTGACGGCACCGGGCACGGCGCTGCGCGGGGCGCTCGACATGATTCTTGCCGGCCACCTGGGGGCGCTCATCTGCATCGGCGACTCCGAGAGCGTGCTGGCCTCCGGCGATGACGGCTTCCCGCTCGACATCGCCTTCACGGCCAACCGCCTGTTCGAGCTGTCCAAGATGGACGGCGCCATCGTCATCGACGGCGACCTCACGACGATCATGCGCGCGAACTTCCACCTGAACCCCGACCCGTCGCTGCCCGTCTCCGAGACGGGCATGCGCCATCGCACCGCCGCGCGCGTCAGCATGGCGACGGACGCCATCGTCATCTCCGTGTCGCAGCGCCGCCAGGTCGTCAACCTCTACGTGCGCGGCCGCAGCTTCCAGCTGCGTGGCGTCTCCGAGCTCGGCTACGAGGTAAACCAGCTCGTCGTCGCGCTGCAGACGAGCCGCAACTCGCTCGACGCGCTGCTGAGTCGCCTCACGCGCCAGGAGTTCGACAACTTCGTGACGCTCGGCGACGTCTCGCGCGTCTTTGGTGGCTTCCAGCTGCTGCTGCAGGCCGCTCAGAGCCTGTCGGCGCTCGTGCCGCAGCTCGGGACGAACGGCAAGCTCGTGCGCATGCAGCTCGAGCAGCTCGCCGGCGGCATGGACGAGGAGTTCACGCTCGCAATCCGCGACTACGCCTCGAGCTCGTCGGAGGAGGAGGCCCAGCGCATCCGGCGTGAGTTCGATGCGCTGAGCCCGCGCGACATGGCGTCTCCCATGCGCATCGCGCGCATACTTGGCTATGATGACCTCGACGAGGACAGCGTGCTCACGCCGTTGGGCCTGCGCACGCTTCACCTGTCCACGGCCGTGCCCAACGCCGCGGTGGAGCACATCGTCAACGAGTACGGCAGCCTGCCGGCACTCATGGACGATGTGAAGCGCGACCCGGAGAAGCTGGGCGACATGGGCGTCAACAACCCGCCCGTTCTCGTTGACAGTCTGTATCGCATGTGGGGCAAGAAGAGCTAAAAAGCCGGCGACGAACGAAGAGACAGAGGACAGCCATGTCTTCCCATGACATCATCACAGCAGGTGCGGGCGATCCCGTGCTCGAGCCGGCCGTCATTGGGTCGTCCGTGCTCGACGAGATCGACGTCACGTCCGCCGCGGCCGTCACGACACGCGTCGCCCCGCTCAGGGGCTGCGTCGGGCGCAAGGCGCGCACGGCCGCCGTCATCGTGGCCGGCGGCAAGGGCGAGCGCCTTGGCCATGCGGGTGGCAAGCAGCTCATGAGCGTGCTGGGCAAGCCGCTGCTCACGTGGGCGCTGCAAGCGTTTGACGCTGTCCCGCAGGTCGGACGCATCGTTGTGTGCTGCCCGGCGGAGCGCGCCGAAGAGTATCGCAGTGTCGCTATCGATCCGTTCGACCTCGTGACGCCCGTCGACGTCGTGCCGGCCGGCGAGTTGCGCCAGACGTCGGCGTTCCGCGGCGTCGAGGCCGTGCCTCCTGAGTTCGACGTCATCGCCATGCACGACGGCGCCCGCCCACTCATCCTTCCCGAGACGATCACGCACGCCATCAACACGCTGCGCGGCACGATCGACGCCGACGGCGTTGTGTGCGGGCATCCCGCCATCGACACGCTCAAGGTCATCGACGGCGACGCCGTTGTGGGCACGCCCGACCGTTCCATGTTCTGGGTCGCGCAGACACCGCAGGTGTTTCACGCCGACATTCTGCGCCAGGCGCACCTCGCCGCCCTCGAGGAGGGCTTCATCGGCACGGACGACTCGTCGCTCGTCGAGCGCGTGGGCGGCCGCGTGCTGCTCGTCACGTGCCCGCGCGACAACATCAAGCTGACCGTGCCCGAAGATGTCGCCCAGGTCGAGGCGTCGCTGCGCGCCCGCTACGGCGATCCGGCGCAGGGGGAGGCGTAAGGCATGGGTTTGCGCATCGGCCACGGCTATGACGTGCACGCGTTTGCCGAGGGGCGCCGCCTCGTGCTTGGCGGCGTCGACATCCCCCACGAGCGCGGTCTGCTCGGCCACTCTGACGCCGACGTCGTGACGCACGCGTTGGCAGACGCCATCCTGGGTGCCATCCGTGGCGGTGACATCGGCAAGCTGTTTCCCGACACCGACCCCGCCTATGAGGGCGCGGACTCGCTCGTACTGCTCGGCCGCGTCATGGAGCTGGCGCGCAGCCAGGGCTTCGAGCTTGTGGACTGCGACTGTACGATCGCCGCACAGGCGCCCAAGCTCTCGCCCTATCGCGACGAGATGCGCGCGCGTCTTGCGGCCGCCCTCGGCGTGAGTGCCGACCAGGTGGGCCTTAAGGCCACGACGACGGAGCGCCTCGGCTTCGTCGGCCGCGAAGAGGGCATCGCTGCCTGGGCCGTCGCCCTCATGGAAAAGATGGCGACCCCCGCCGAGGCCTGAGCGCTCAGTCCTGGCCCACGAGACATCTGCGACTCTCCCCAAAAGGAGCTCCCCATGAAGATCTACGATTCCTCCCGGCGCGAGAAGGTCGACTTCACGCCGATAGAGCCGGGCAAGGTGCGCATGTACGTCTGCGGCCCCACGGTCTACGACCAGATCCACATCGGCAACGCGCGTACATTCCTGTCGTTTGACGTCATCCGCCGCTGGCTGGAGGCGAGCGGCTACGACGTGACGTTTGCGCAGAACCTGACGGACGTCGACGACAAGATCATCAAGCGCGCCAACGAGCAGGGCCGCACGTCGGAGGAGGTCGCGACGGAGTACGCGACGGCGTTCGTCGAGCAGATGCGCCGCTTCGGCATCCTCGATCCCGACATTCGCCCGCGCGCCACCAAGGAGATCGGGCAGATGATCAAGATGATCAAGAGCCTGATCGACCAGGGTTACGCCTACGCGCCCGGAAACGGCGACGTCTACTTCTCCGTGCGCAACGATCCCGACTACGGCAATGTCTCGGGCCGCAACGTCGACGACCTCATGGTCGGCGCGCGCATCGACGCCAACGATGACAAGCGCGACCCGCTCGACTTCACGCTGTGGAAGGCGGCAAAGCCCGGCGAGCCCATGTGGGACTCCCCGTGGGGCAAGGGCCGCCCCGGCTGGCACAGCGAGTGCGCCGCCATGGTGCACCGCTATCTCGGTACGCCCATAGACATCCACGGCGGCGGGTCCGACCTTGCCTTCCCGCACCACGAGAACGAGAGCGCCCAGGCGAGCTGCTGCTGGCACGAGGGTTTCGCCAACCTGTGGATGCACACGGGCATGTTGCTCGTCAACGGCGAGAAGATGTCCAAGTCCCTGGGCAACTTCTTCACGCTCAAGGAGGTGCTCGACAAGTATCCTTCTGCGGCGCTGCGCCTGCTCATGCTCCAGACACACTACCGCAGCCCGCTCGACTTCTCGTTCGAGCGGCTCGAGGGCGCGCAGGGCTCGCTCGCGCGCATGGCGACGGCCTTCGAGAACTTGCGCTGGGCTGCGGGCCACGTCCCGGAGGGGGCGCAGACCGACGCCGATCTCGCTGCCGAGCTGCAGGCCGCGACCCAGGCGGCGTCGGACGAGTTCGCCGCCCAGATGAATGACGACTTCAACACGGCGGGTGCCCTTGCGGCCGTCTTCACGCTCGTGTCGCAGGCCAACGCCTATCTCGAGCGCGCGGCCGGCGCCGTCGATATCGAGGCCGTCACGGCTGCCGCCACGGCGATCACGGGATCGCTCACGCTGCTCGGCATAGACCTGCCCATCAAAACGAGCGACCTGCCGCTCATCCTGACGAGCGTCGCCGCCGACCTCGTCGGCTACGAGGGCGACAACGTGGACGAGGCCGCAGCTGCCATCCTCGAGGAGCGCGCCCGCGCCCGCGCCGCGAAGGACTGGGCGCGTGCCGATGCCATCCGCGACCAGCTCGCCGAGATTGGCCTGCTTGTCGAGGACACGGCCCAGGGCGCGCGCGTCCGCCGCGCCTAGCCCCGCCTCGCAAATCCCCAGGAGGACCGACATCGCCGCGTCCAGGTCGAGGGGCGCGGTATCCGTGAGAGGAAGGACGCAGCCACATGGCTGACTGCAACTACATCGAGGGCCGCCGTGCCGTTGAAGAGGCGCTGCGTGCCGGCGTGCCCATCCGCCGCGCGCTCGTCGTCGCGCCGGGCCAGGACCGCGAGACCGCTGCCAAGGGTACTGGCAAGCAGGGCAAGGCCGGTCGCGCCGACGACGCTGCGGCGCAGACCCAGGCACAGGGTCGCCGCGGACGCAACCAGCGCCCGCCCAAACCGACGGGTGCTGACGCCGCGCTCGAGCGCATCATCCTCAAGCTGCGCCGCCAGAACATCCGCATCGAGTTCGTCGAGCGTAAGGTGCTCGACCGCATCTCACTCGAAGGCGAGTCGCACGGTGCGCACCAAGGCATCATCTGTGAGGTGCCCCATTACCAGTACTCCAGCCTCATGGACATCGCCCGCGCTGGCGCGTCCAAAGATGAGTCGCTCGTGCTCGTGCTCGACCACATCACCGATGAGGGCAACCTGGGCGCCATCATCCGCACGGCCGAGGTCATGGGCGCTGACGGCGTCATCATCCCCAACGCCCGCGCGGCCCAGGTGGGCGTCGGCGTGTACAAGACGTCGGCCGGCGCGGCGCTGCACCTGCCCATCGCCCGCGTCTCCAACCTCGCCGGCGCGCTTGACGTGCTCAAGGAGGCGGGCTTCTGGGTGGCCGGCGCGTCTGAGCAGGCCAAGCAGGACATCTGGCACGCCCCGCTGCGCGGTCGTCTCGTCATCGTCGCAGGTTCGGAGGGCGAGGGCATCTCGCGTCTCGTGCGCGAGAAGTGCGACTTCCTCGTGGCTTTGCCCCAGCGTGGCCACGTCGGCTCGCTCAACGTCGCGCAGGCAACGACCGCTGTGTGCTACGAGTGGATGCGCCAGTGCGGCGAGGCGGCTCAGGAGGCGCAGCGCAAGGCCGCCGCAAAGGCAGCTCGCACCGCTTACGAGCAGGGCCTTGCAGCGCAGGGCGGCGCCGGGGCAACGCACTGATGGCAAAGCGGCTGGACGGCCTCGTTGTCGACGGGTACAACGCCATCAGGACGTGCCGACGCTACAGCGAGCTCGTCGATGAGGAGATCCTCGATCCACTGCTGCACGACGTCTACGTGCGCGCCCGCCAGGCGCTCATAGCTGACGTCGCCGCCTACGCCAAGGGGCGCTTTGACGCGACGATCGTGTTCGACGGCTTCGGCAATCCCGATCCTGAGCGCGAGCCACTCATGGTGGCAGGCGTGCGCGTCATGTTCTCGGAGGCGGGCGAGGAGGCCGACGCCGTCATAGAGCGCCTCGTGTCCGAGGGCCGACGCTCTGGACGTCGCATGACGGTCGTGACGTCGGATCACCTCATCCAGACGACGGTGTACGGCGAGGGCGTGACGCGCGTGTCGTCGCGGATGTTCGAGGGCGAGACGCAGGTTATGAACCGCCACATCGAAGAGATGCGCGAGCAGCCCAAGGATCGCAAGACGACCGTCGCAGACCGCGTCCCGCGAGACGTGCGCCAGCGGCTGTGGGAGATGGCGCGCCAGCGCGCCCACTAGCAGGAAAGTAGAAGGCTCAGGGCGACCGGAGGGTCGCAGACGCCCGCTGAGCGGCGGGTACCGAGAGAGGGGAGGGCCCGCCTATGGCAGGCAAGGAAGGCATGAAGCAAGAAAGCGAGCGCTGGTCGCGTGGCACCGACGCACACGCCACCGACTTCGCAAAACCAAAGAGCCCGCTCGGCCCGCAGCTGGGCGCATGGGTGCTGTGGGTCGTGGGACTGGCGCTGCAGTGCGCGGGCGTCCTGTACGCTACGGACGTTCTTAACATCCCGGGCGTCGAACTGCCCGCTGCGCTCGTCGTGATCGTTGCATTCGTGATCGACCTCGCGCTCGTGCTTGTGGCGACGAGCCTGTGGAAGAAGGCATCGCGTCGTGTTGCCCAGGCAAAGGGTGCATCTGGCGCGTCTGCAGGGCGCGGTAGCGCCGTGGGCGTCGTCATGGCGTGCATCGCGTTCGTGCCGATGATCCTGTTCTTCCTCACGGCCAAGAACGCCGACAAGAAGACGGTCGGAATCGGAGCAGTTGGCGCTCTCGTCGTCGTGGCCGCTCTCGTCGCGGCGTCCGTGCTCCTTTAGAGAGGCAAACGAAAGAAGGAGGCTGCCCCACTAGGGCAGCGCATGGGTATCCCCGGTTGGGCAAAGCGTCCAGCCGGGGATTTTTCGTTCAAAGGGGAGAAACGTCGGGTGAACCGTGGCGCAGCGAACGTGCTCCTGCTATCGTAGCACCCGGCAGTAACGCGCCGGCGTAGCTCAATGGTAGAGCACCCGCCTTGTAAGCGGGGGGTTGCGAGTTCGAGTCTCGCCGTCGGCTCCACGTCTGCTGGGGTTCTTCCCGCGACCGAATGGGTCAGACGCTCGGTTGTGGAGAAGAAGTGAGCTACGCCCGGCACCGTGGATTCGCTTTGACAGGAGCGAAGTCATAGCGTAACATGCCCTTTGCTGTCGCGCCGAGTTGAGCTGAGCCCAACAAGACAGCAGGTCAGGTGCACTGCTTGACAAGCGAAGAAAACGGAAGCGTGCCCGAGTGGTTAATGGGGACGGGCTGTAAACCCGTTGGCTATGCCTACCTAGGTTCGAATCCTAGCGCTTCCACCATTTCTTGCCTGTGTAGCTCAGTCGGTAGAGCACCTCGTTGGTAACGAGGAGGTCACCGGTTCAAGTCCGGTCGCAGGCTCCATTTTTTCTTCGTGCGTCCGGACGTGCACCACAACGATGTGGCGGTGTAGCTCAGTTGGTCAGAGCACACGGTTCATACCCGTGCTGTCACTGGTTCGAATCCAGTCACCGCTACCATTTTGGCAATCGGCGGCCCGTGAGGGCCGCTTGCGCTATCTATAGATACTCCCGGTAAAAAACCGGAGTCAACCCTCGAGGAGGAGAGTCATGGCCAAGGAGAAGTTCGAGCGCACCAAGCCCCACGTGAACATTGGTACGATCGGCCACGTCGATCACGGTAAGACGACCCTGACGGCTGCTATCACCAAGGTTCTTTCTGAGACCGAGGGCTGCAAGGCCGACTTCACCGCCTTCGAGAACATCGACAAGGCTCCCGAGGAGCGCGAGCGTGGTATTACCATCTCCGTTGCTCACGTTGAGTACGAGACGTGGAACCGCCACTACGCTCACGTTGACTGCCCCGGCCACGCCGACTACGTCAAGAACATGATTACGGGCGCTGCCCAGATGGACGGCGCAATCCTGGTTATTGCCGCCACCGATGGCCCCATGGCCCAGACGCGTGAGCACATCCTGCTCGCCCGTCAGGTCGGCGTGCCCTACATCGTCGTCTTCCTGAACAAGTGCGACATGGTCGACGATGACGAGCTCATCGATCTCGTCGAGATGGAGACGCGCGACCTTCTTTCCGAGTATGACTTCCCGGGAGACGACATCCCCGTCATCCGCGGCTCCGCTCTCGGCGCCCTCAATGGCGAGGAGAAGTGGGTCGAGTCTGTCCGTGCCCTTATGCACGCTGTTGACGAGTACATCCCCACGCCTGCTCGCGATAACGAGAAGCCCTTCCTGATGGCCGTCGAGGACACGATGACCATCTCCGGCCGTGGTACGGTTGCTACCGGCCGTGTCGAGCGCGGCGAGCTGCGCCTCAACGACCCGCTGGAGATCGTTGGCATCAAGGACACGCAGACGACCGTTGCCACGGGCATCGAGATGTTCCGCAAGACGCTCGACTTCGCCGAGGCTGGCGACAACGTGGGCGTTCTGCTCCGCGGCATCAAGCGTGAGGACATCGAGCGCGGCCAGATCCTCTGCAAGCCCGGCTCGGTGCACCCGCACACGAAGTTCACGGGTGAGGTCTACGTCCTCACCAAGGAGGAGGGTGGCCGTCACACCCCGTTCTTCAACGGCTATCGTCCCCAGTTCTACTTCCGTACCACGGACGTGACCGGCACCGTCAAGCTGCCTGAGGGCGTCGAGATGGTTATGCCTGGCGACCACGTGACGGTCGAGGGCGACCTCATCCACCCGATCGCCATGGAGGAGGGCCTGCGCTTCGCTATCCGCGAGGGTGGCCACACCGTTGGTTCGGGACGTGTTTCCACGATCATCGAGTAACTTTTACTCGGATTTTTGATCTTACAGAGCCCGGTGTCCTTGGGATGCCGGGCTCTTTCTGTGCGGCAGAGCCATCAGCCACACCAGATAGCGCGCCATAACGCCACGCATGATCTCCATTGACGTGGCGTTTGTGTGAGATACCAGCGTATGGCAGATTTACGTTGACCCCATGCGCTCTCTTTGGTAGAGTAATCCCCCGTGACGCCCCGACTGATGGGGGCGTGTAATCAGGAGGTTTCAATGCGTACTATGGTTACCCTGGCGTGCAGCGAGTGCAAGCGCCGCAACTATACGATCACCAAGAACAAGGCCACGACGCCTGATCGTGTCGAGCTCAAGAAGTACTGCCCTTGGTGCCGCACGCACACGCTCCATAAGGAGACGCGTTAAGCTCCTGCGGGTTTTAGGCCAGTAGCTCCAATGGTAGAGCGGCGGTCTCCAAAACCGTTTGTTGGGGGTTCGAGTCCCTCCTGGCCTGCCAGAACTTTCCCGACCCGCCTTCTCGCTACGAGAGAGCGGGTCGATTTGTGAAGGGGTCTTTTATCCCTACGACCGAAAAGGAACGGCTTCATGGCTTCGAACAAGTCTAAGAAGAAGGTGCCTGCCCAGCAGGGTGCGACGCCGTCCGCCGCTGCAGACAAGAACGGCGCCTCGTCTAAGCTTGCTAAGGCCCAGCCTTCCGACAAGGCCCAGAAGGCCGCAGACAAGGCCGCCGAGAAGGCAAAGGCCGACAAGGCTAAGGCAAAGAAGAACGGTAAGCCCGGTATCGTCGAGCGCTCCAAGACGTATTTCAAGGGCGTTCGCTCCGAGGTTAAGCGCGTTGTTTGGCCGACGAAGGACGAGCTCGTCAAGTACACGGTGGCCGTTGTTGCCATGCTTGTTTTCTTCGGCGTGCTCATCGCCGTTGTCGATGCCCTCATCGTTCCCGGCCTGTACGCGTTCTCCGGATTGAGGGGTTAACCCATGGCTAAGCGTTGGTATGTCATACACACGTACTCGGGCTACGAGAACAAGGTCAAGGCCGATCTCGAGCACCGTATCGAGACGATGGGCGTCTCTGAGCGCGTCGTTGACATCCAGATCCCGACCGAGGAACTGACCGAGGTCAAGGAGGGTGGCCAGCGCGTCACGAAGGAGTCCAAGGTCTTCCCGGGCTACGTTCTCGTCCGTATGGACATGGACGACCATACCTGGTCTATCGTGCGCAATACGCCTGGCGTGACGGGCTTCGTTGGCGTCGACGGCAAGCCGATCCCGCTGTCGCGTCAGGAGTTCGATCGCATCATGCACCGCAGCGAGCCGGGTGTCACGCCCAAGCGTACGTCGGTTGACATCGAGGTCGGACAGACGGTCAAGGTCACCTCTGGCCCGCTTGCCGACTTCGACGGCACCGTCTCCGAGGTCAACCCCGAGACGGGCAAGGTTCGCGTCACTGTCACGATCTTCGGGCGCGAGACGCCGGTCGAGCTTACGTTCGACCAGATCACGTCCATCTAGCGTCAAACGGTCGCACAGGACGCCTCGTTCCGTGCGACCGCGCTTGTTTCGGTGTCTCTGCGCCGGCGTGCCCACTGCGAGGGGGCTTCTCGCGCCAGCGTCGGATTCATACATGGTTTGTTGAGTATGCCGAGCCTTACGGCTTGGCGCGCACAGAAAAGGAAGTGTCATGGCTAAGAAGAAGGTTACGGGCTTCGTTAAGCTCCAGATCCCGGCCGGCGCGGCCAACCCCGCGCCTCCCGTCGGCCCCGCGCTGGGTGCCCAGGGCGTCAACATCATGCAGTTCTGCAAGGCGTTCAACGAGCAGACCGCCGCGCAGTCCGGCACGATCATCCCTGTCGAGATCACGATCTATGAGGACAAGAGCTTCACGTTCATCTGCAAGACGCCGCCGGCGCCTGTCCTCATCAAGGAGGCCCTCGGCATCAAGAGCGGCTCCGCCAAGCCTCAGGCAGACAAGGTCGGAACGCTGACGCAGGAGCAGCTCCGCAAGATCGCCGAGACGAAGATGCCCGACCTCAACGCCAACACGATCGAGGCCGCCATGCGCACCATCGCTGGCACCGCTCGCTCCATGGGCGTCCTGGTCGAGGAGTAATCTCCTTAGGACCTTTGTTTCACCGCTGTCAGGCGGCGACGTAGAAGCGTCGCCGTGAAGGTGTGGGAGAGCGCCCCTCAAACGCAGGGGACTCGCCAAAACCACGAAAGGATTCACCATGGCTCAGAAGCACGGCAAGCGTTACCGCGAGATTGCTGCTAAGGTCGACTCCACGAAGCTCTACGCCCCGCTCGAGGCGCTGACGCTCGTCAAGGAGTGCGCCAACGCGAAGTTCGACGAGGCCGTCGAGGTCCACTTCCGCCTCGGCGTCGACACGCGCAAGGCTGACCAGAACATCCGCGGTTCCATCGCGCTGCCTCACGGCACCGGCAAGACGGTTCGCGTCGCCGTGTTCGCCGAGGGCGCTAAGGCGACCGAGGCCGAGCAGGCCGGCGCCGACGTCGTGGGCTCCGACGAGCTCGTCGCCCAGATCCAGAAGGGCGAGATCAACTTCGACGCCGCTATCGCCACGCCGAACATGATGGCCAAGGTCGGCCGCATCGGTAAGATCCTCGGCCCGCGCGGCCTCATGCCGAACCCGAAGCTCGGTACGGTGACGATGGACGTCGCCAAGATGGTCGCCGAGCTCAAGGCCGGCCGCGTCGAGTACCGTGCCGACCGCTACGGCATCTGCCACGTCCCGCTGGGCCGCGCCTCGTTCAGCGTCCAGCAGCTCGTGGAGAACTACCAGGCCCTCATCACCGAGATCCTGCGCGTTAAGCCGTCCTCGGCTAAGGGCAAGTACATCAAGTCCATCGCTGTCACCTCGACGATGGGCCCCGGCGTCAAGTGCGACCCGCTGATGACGCGCGGCCTCATGGACGCCAGCGCTGCTGACGCTCAGTAAGGCGTCGAAAGCGCGTCTGTACGTCTCGTGAACGTCGAGCCGCCCTTGCCAACTTTGGTTGACGAGGGCGGCTTCTTTTTGCAATAGTTATACGGCTCTTGCAAGAGAGCATATCAACATGTGCGATCTGCTGCCCGAGACAGCCGGCGCCCGAAAGGGCTCAAAGGGAATTCCCGCCTGCCGAGGTGGTCCACGAGATAGAATTCGTGCGGCCTCCGTGCTCAGTGCAGCATGGAGGCCGCTTTCTTTTCTCGTCAGCGGTCTTCCTCACTAAAAGGGGTGGATCGCGCACGAGGAAAGGAGGTGCAACACTATGCCCACTCAGAAGAAGATCGAGCAGGCCGCCAAGATTGGCGAGGCGCTGAAGGAGTCGCAGGGCTTCTATGTCGTCAGCTATCGTGGCCTGACCGTCAAGCAGGCTGAGACGCTGCGCCACAAGCTGGCCGACGCCGACGCTTCGTTCACGGTGTACAAGAACAACCTGGTGCGCCTCTCCCTCAAGGAGGCTGGCATGCCGGAGATGGACGAGCTGCTGGAGGGCCCGAACGCCTTTGTGTTCTACAAGGGTGACCTGGCCGCCGCTGCAAAGGCCGTCAAGACGTACGCCAAGGAGGCCCCCGCGCTGGAGCTCAAGGGTGGCTTCGCCGACGGTAAGGTCATCGACGCCGCTGCCGCCAATGCGATCGCCGACCTGCCCACGCGTGACGAGCTGCTGGCTCGCCTGCTCCGCACGATGCTCAACCCGATGTCTCAGTTCGCCCGTGCGCTGGACCTCGTTCGCGAGCAGAAGGAGGAGGAGCCGGCCGCCTAGTCGCCGGCTTCCCTTTCGCCGCCACCTGGCGGCACAGCACTCAATCGCGTCGTGAGAGCGGCGCACGCATCCAAGAAGGAGTTCTGACATGGCTGTCACCAAGGAAGAGATCATCGAGGCCGTCAAGGCTATGCCGGCGCTCGAGCTTTCCGAGCTTGTCCACGAGATGGAGGAGGTCTTCGGCGTCTCCGCCGCTGCCGCCACCGTCGTCGCCGGCGCTGCCCCTGCGGCCGCCGAGGAGGAGAAGACGGAGTTCGACGTCGTGCTCGAGGGCTTCGGCGCCAACAAGATCGCCGTCATCAAGGTCGTTCGCGGCCTGACCGACATGGGCCTCAAGGAGGCCAAGGAGGCTGTCGACGGCGTCCCCACCACGCTGCTCACGGGCGTGAACAAGGAGAAGGCCGACGACGCCAAGAAGCAGCTCGAGGAGGCCGGCGCCACCGTCACCGTGAAGTAACTCACGGCTTCGACTGACGCACGCACCGCACTGCTCGCGGGGGCCAGGACACGCTGCCTGGCCCCCGCGTTTTGTATCAGGGGCATGACGCCCCTTTCCGGCCTTGCGCCACGCGCAGCCCGTGGTTGGCGCAGTGCCGGAAAGTGGCGGTGAAAGGGGCTCGACCATGGAAGCTGCGCGTGTCATGACACTGGCTGACGTGCTCGCCTGCCTGAAGGCGGCGGAAGGGGAGGGCTTCGCTTCTCTCGTTGACGCAGCGGGCCGTCGGCTTACGCCGGAAGACCCGGATGCGGGTGCCTTGCTCGCCACGCCTGTCTCCGACGTGACGTTTGACTCGCGCGGCGTGACTCCCGGGACGCTGTTCATCTGCAAAGGTGCGACGTTTCGCGAGACCTACCTGCTGTCCGCTGTCGAACGCGGCGCCGCTTCGTACCTGGCGCAGGAGGTACATGAGGGGGCGGGCGTTGTGGGCGTCGTCGTCGCCGACATCCGTCGCGCCATGGCGCACGTCGCGTGCGCGTTCTTCGGTAACCCCTCAAAGAGCCTGTCCGTTGTGGGCATCACGGGAACGAAGGGCAAAACGACCGTCGCGTTCTACGTGGACGCCATCATGCGCGCCTGGCGCCCCGGGCGTCGCTCCGGTCTGCTCACAGGTGTCGTCATCGACGACGGTGTCACGCGCTCCCACGCGCGCAACACGACGCCGGAAGCCGTAGAGCTCCAGCGACACCTTGCCATGGCGCGCGACGCGGGATGCGCTACCGTCGTCATGGAGGCATCGAGCCAGGGCTTCAAATACGACCGTACGCTCGGCACGCACTTTGCCGTTGGGGCGTTTACGAATATCGGGGAGGACCACGTGAGCCCCGTTGAGCACCCGACGTTCGAGGACTACTTCGCCTCGAAGCTCCGCATATTCGGGCAGAGCGACGTCGCCGTCGTCAACGCGGAGGCCGATCATGTCGATCGCATCCTACAGGCGGCCCGTGCCGCCTGCTCTCGCGTGCTGACGTATGCGCTGCGCGATGACTCGGCGGACGTGCATCTCATCGGCCTGAATCATGTCTCGGAAGGCGTGTGGCGCCTCAACGTCGCGACGCCGTCAGGGGCGCTTGACTTCGAGTTCAGGGCTCTCGGCCAGTTCAACGTCTCGAACGCCCTCGCCGCCGTTGCCATTGCGTGCGCCCTGGGCGTCGAGGGCGCTGCAATCGGGGCAGGCCTCGCAGACGTCCGCGTGCCCGGGCGCATGGAGCGCTACGATGCGCCCGACGGCTCCATCGTGGGCATCGTTGACTACGCGCACAACGAGATGAGCATGCGCGCTTTGCTCACGAGCGCGCGCGAGGAGTTTCCCGGGCGGGAGGTCACGGCCGTGTTTGGCTCGTGCGGCACGCGCGGCACGGATCGCCGCCCCGGCCTGGGCCGCGCCGCCGGCAGCCTCGCCGACCGCGTCATCCTGACAGAGGACGATCCGGGCCCCGTTGACGTGCGTGCCATCTGCGAGGAGATCGGGGCCGCCGTCGTACAGGCCGGAGGCGCCTACGAGGTCGAGCCCGACCGCCCGAGTGCCGTGCGAAAGGCGCTGGAGGGCGCGCATCGCCCCGCCGTCGTGCTGCTTGCGGGCAAGGGCGCGGAGGGCGACATTCTTCGTGCCAGCGGCGTCGAGCGCTGCGACCCCGACGCAAAGCTGCTGTGCGAGGGCCTCGGCATCCCGTTTCGTGGTTACGAAGCGGCCCTAGGGGCCTGATAGCAAAAGATGCCCCAAAAGGCCTCCATACAACATACATATATGCAAAAACGCAACAAGCCCTTTGACCTGCAGCGACGCGTGGACAACAAACCATACTCTTCTGCAGGGTCCATTGTCAACACTCAGTGTTTGACGAGGTGAGGGGGCATGCGGTACATTACCACACTGCATTATGCGCTATTTCTCTACCCTGAAGGAGGAAGTGCCTGGTGGGAAATCTCGAAATCGCTCCCATCCCCACGCGCACGTATCGCGAGAGGATCAACTTCGGTAGCATCCCGGAGGTCATGGAGCTCCCCAACCTGATCGCCGTCCAGAAGGAGTCCTTCAACCGGTTTATGACCGAGGGGCTCGCTGAAGCCTTCCAGGAGGTCTCGCCGATCGAGAACGTCTCCAAGACGCTCGAGGTCACGTTTGGCGCCCATGAGTTCGGTGACCCCAAGCACACCGTTGAGGAGTGCAAGGCAAAGGACATCAACTACCAGGCACCCCTGCTTACGGAGGTTCGCTTCGTCAACAAAGAGACGGGCGAAATGAAGGAGCAGGTCGTGTTCATGGGCGACTTCCCGCTCATGACCGACCGTGGCACGTTCATCATCAACGGCACGGAGCGCGTCGTCGTTTCGCAGCTCGTCCGCTCGCCGGGCGTGTACTACTTCCGCGAGATCGACGCCAACAAGCTCGTGTATCGCGTGCAGTTCATCCCGACGCGCGGCGCCTGGCTCGAGTTCGAGACGGACAAGCGCGGCTGCCTCGTCGTGTCCATCGACCGCAAGCGCAAGCAGCCCGTGTCCACGTTCCTGCGCGCCCTTGGCATCGCCGAGACGGACCAGGAGGTCATCGACCTGCTCGGCGACTCCGACATGGTTCGCCGCACGCTGCAGCGCGATACGACGTCCAACCGCGACGACGCCCTCATCGAGCTGTACAAGCGCCAGCGCCCGGGCGAGCCGCCCACGCTGGACTCGGCGCGCGCCCTGCTCGACGGCCTGTTCTTCAACCAGCAGCGCTACGACCTCGCCGCTGTCGGCCGCTACAAGCTCAACAAGAAGCTCGGCCTCGACGTGGCCGACAACGTGTACGTGCTGACGCCCGAGGACATCGTCGCGTCGCTGCGCTACCTCATCTGCCTGCACGACGGCCTCGAGGGCTACGTCGTCGACGAGCGCGACCACTTCGGCAACCGCCGCGTGCGCACGGTGGGCGAGCTCATCGCCAACCAGTTCCGCATCGGCCTGTCGCGCATGGAGCGCGTCGTGCGTGAGCGCATGGCCTCGCAGGAGGTCGACGACATCACGCCGCAGTCGCTCATCAACATCCGCCCCATCGTGGCGTCCATCAAGGAGTTCTTCGGGTCCTCGCAGCTCTCGCAGTTCATGGACCAGAACAACCCGCTGGCCGGCCTGACGCACAAGCGCCGTCTGTCCGCCCTGGGTCCTGGCGGCGTCGCCGGCCACAAGACGGGCTCGAGCCGTCGTACGAACGTCCCGACCGAGGCGCGCGACGTCCACAACTCGCACTACTCGCGCATGTGCCCCATCGAGACGCCCGAAGGCCCGAACATCGGCCTTATCGGCTCGCTGGCGCTTTACGCCCGCGTCAACAAGTTCGGCTTCATCGAGGCCCCGTACCGCCGCGTCGTTGACGGCAAGGTCACCGACGAGGTCGACTACATGACGGCCGACGAGGAAGAGAACCACGTAATCGCCCAGGCGGCCGAGCGCTTCGACGAGAACACGCGTGAGTTCATCAAGGTCGATCCGCTGACGGGTGAGGTCACGCCCGCCACGCACGTCATCGCCCGTACGAAGGACTTCTACGGCGACTTCGGTACGCCGGCTGACGTCCCCGTCGACGAGGTCGACTACATGGACGTCTCGCCGCGCCAGATGATCTCCATCGCCGCGACGCTCATTCCGTTCCTGGAGCACGATGACGCTAAGCGTACGCTCATGGGCGCGAACATGCAGCGCCAGGCTGTGCCGCTCATTCGCACGAGCGCGCCGTACGTCGGCACGGGCATGGAGCTGCGTGCTGCTGTCGACTCGGGCGATATCCTGCGTGCCAAGCGCGCCGGCATGGTCGACTACGCCGACGCCCGCGAGATCCGTATCCGCACGGAGAACGGCGAGATCGACACGTACCACCTGCCCAAGTTCCAGCGCTCGAACCAGTCGACGTGCATCAACCACAAGCCGCTCGTCTACACCGGCCAGGAGGTCGGCGTCGGCGACGTGCTTGCTGACGGCCCGTCGACGGACAAGGGTGAGCTGGCTTTGGGCCAGAACCTCACGGTGGCCTACATGCCGTGGGAGGGCTACAACTACGAGGACGGCATCACGGTGTCCGAGCGCCTCGTGCGCGACGACCTGCTGACGACGATCAACATCTCCAAGCACGAGATCGACGCCCGCGACACGAAGCTGGGTCCCGAGGAGATCACGCGCGAGATCCCGAACCTGTCCGAGGACATGGTGGCCAACCTGGACGCCGACGGCATCGTCCGCATCGGCGCCGAGGTCACGGCTGGCGATATCCTCGTCGGCAAGGTCACGCCCAAGGGCGAGAGCGCGCTGACGGCCGAGGAGCGCTTGCTGCGCGCCATCTTCGGTGCCAAGGCCCACGACGTGCGTGACACGTCGCTCAAGATGCCTCATGGTGCGTACGGCCGCGTCGTTGACGTCGTGCGCTTCAGTCGCGACAACGGTGACGAGCTGGCGCCCGGCGTTAACGAGCTCGTTCGTGTCTACGTTGCCCAGCGCCGCAAGATCCAGCAGGGCGACAAGATCTCGGGCCGTCACGGCAACAAGGGTGTTATTTCGCGCGTGCTGCCCATTGAGGACATGCCCTACATGGCCGACGGCACGCCGATCGACGTCATCCTCGACCCGCTGGGCGTCCCGTCGCGAATGAACGTCGGTCAGCTGCTCGAGTGCCACCTCGGTTGGGCCGCCGCTCACGCGTGGAACCCCGATCCGAACAGCGACGAGTACGTCCCCGGCCCGTTCTTCGTGTCGACGCCCGTGTTCGACGGCGCGAGCGAGGACGAGATCGGCGAGGTCATCGCCCGCTCGAACAAGAACATGATCGCCCGCGCCCGCGCGCTGTACGGCGAGCACATGCGCGAGGAGCTCGTCCCGCAGGTGAACGAGCAGGGCAAGACGTGGCTGTACGACGGCCGCACCGGCGAGCGATTCCCGCAGCCCATCACCGTCGGCACGAGCTACATCCTCAAGCTCGGCCACATGGTCGACGACAAGATCCACGCGCGCTCGACGGGCCCCTACAGCCTCGTCACCCAGCAGCCGCTGGGCGGCAAGGCCCAGTTCGGTGGCCAGCGCTTCGGCGAGATGGAAGTGTGGGCCCTGTACGCGTATGGCGCATCCAACGTGCTGCAGGAGATTCTCACGGTCAAGTCTGACGACACGAACGGCCGCGTCCGCGCGTACGAGTCGATCGTCAAGGGCGACAACATCCCGCTCAAGGGCGTGCCCGAGTCGTTCAAGGTCCTCGTGAAGGAGATCCGCGCTCTGGCGCTCGACATCGAGCCCGTTGCGGAGCAGCGCCCCGAGGCACCCGTGGCTCAGGCGGCCGACGACGCCACGTCCGACGTCTCGCTCGACGATCTTGCCAGCGACGCCGACGTGCTCGCCTCGATGCCCGTCGCCTCCGACGAGGCCATGTCTGACGATGCCCTGCTGTCTGACGTGCAGGACGCTGACGTCGACGCCTCCGACGATTCCGAGAAGGAGTAGCAGCTGTGGCTGATTTTGACAACAACGATTTCACGGGCATCAAGATTAGCCTGGCCTCCGCTGACAAGATCCGCGGCTGGTCGCACGGCGAAGTCAAGAAGCCCGAGACCATCAACTACCGTACGCTGAAGCCCGAGAAGGACGGCCTGTTCTGCGAGAAGATCTTCGGTCCGACGAAGGACTGGGAGTGCTCGTGCGGCAAGTACAAGGGCATCCGCTTCAAGGGCATCGTCTGCGAGCGCTGCGGCGTTGAGGTCACGAGCGCCAAGGTGCGCCGCGAGCGCATGGGCCACATTGAGCTGGCTGCGCCCGCTTCGCACATCTGGTACTTCAAGGGCAGCGCGTCGAGCCCTATGGCCACGCTGCTCGACATCAAGAACAAGGACCTCGAGAAGGTTCTGTACTTCGCCGCAAACATCGTCACGTGGGTCGATGCCGAGGCCCGCGAGGCTGATGCCGCCGATCTCGAGGAGGAGATGGAGGCCGACATCGAGGAGCTCGATGCCGAGTTCCAGCGCCAGTCCGAGAAGATCCGTGCGCGCGTCGGCCTCACGGAGGAGGAGCTCGGCGGCGACGAGCCCCTCACGGAGGAGGAGGCCGCCGAGGAGATCGACGACCTGCGCGAGGAGATCGAGGACGAGAAGTGGCTGCGCAAGAAGGCGCACACTGAGTTCATGGACCTCCAGGTTCGCGACCTCGTCTCCGACGAGGAGCTCTTCCGCGAGATGACGAAGTACTACAACCTGTACTTCAAGGGCGGCATGGGCGCCGAGGCCATCCGCGACCTGCTCAATCGCATGGACCTCGAGAAGGTCGGCGAGGAGCTGCGCACGGTCGTCGAAGAGGGCAAGGGCCAGAAGCGCGCTAAGGCCATCAAGCGCCTCGAGGTTGTCGACGCGTTCCTCAAGGGCCACAACGACCCGGCGAACATGATCCTCGACGTCGTGCCCGTCATCCCGCCCGACCTGCGCCCCATGGTGCAGCTCGACGGTGGTCGCTTTGCGGCGTCCGACCTCAACGACCTGTACCGTCGTGTCATCAACCGCAACAACCGCCTCAAGCGCCTGCTCGACCTCGACGCGCCTGCGATCATCGTCAACAACGAGAAGCGCATGCTGCAGGAGGCCGTCGACGCCCTGTTCGACAACGGCCGTCGCGGCCGCCCCGTCACGGGCCGTGGCGGGCGCCCGCTCAAGTCGCTGGCCGAGTCGCTCAAGGGCAAGCAGGGCCGCTTCCGCCAGAACCTGCTCGGCAAGCGCGTCGACTACTCGGGCCGCTCGGTCATCGTGACCGACCCGCAGCTCAAGCTGCACCAGTGCGGTCTTCCGAAGGCCATGGCGCTCGAGCTGTTCAAGCCGTTCGTCATGAAGCGCCTCGTCGAGACGGGCAAGGCCGACAACATCAAGGGCGCCAAGCGCGCTATCGACCGCAGCTACTCCTACGTGTGGGACGTGCTCGAGGAGGTCATCACCGACCGTCTCGTGCTGCTGAACCGCGCACCTACGCTGCACCGTCTGTCCATTCAGGCGTTTGAGCCCGTGCTGGTCGAGGGCAAGGCCATCCACCTGCACCCGCTTGTGTGCGCCCCGTTCAACGCCGACTTCGACGGCGACCAGATGTCCGTGCACGTGCCGCTGAGCGCCCAGGCTCAGGCCGAGGCCCGCATCCTCATGCTGTCGGCCAACAACCTGCGCTCGCCGGCGTCGGGCAAGGTGCTCACCGTCCCGTCGCAGGACATGATCATCGGCATGTACTACATCACGACGCTCGAGGACACGGGTGCCGAGCACGTCCGCGCCTTCAGCTGCTTCCGTGACGCCGAGAACGCCTACCAGGCGCGTGCGTCGCTCGAGCTGCACGATCCCATCGAGGTGCGCCTCGACACGGACTGCGTCGTGTGGGACAAGTTCGGCCACGTCGACCAGCCCGAGCCCCACAAGGCGGGCGAGCGCATCCGTACGACGGTCGGCCGCGTCATCTTCAACCAGGTTCTGCCTGCGGACTATCCCTTCATCAACTTCCAGATGAAGAAGAAGGACGTCGGCGCCCTGGTCAACGACTGCTGCGACCGCTACCCGCTCGCGCAGGTCGAGACGATTCTCGACGGCCTCAAGTCCGTCGGCTTCCACTACGCCACGCGCGCCGGCCTCACGGTCAGCGTGTGGGACGCCGTCATCCCCGAGGAGGCGAAGGCCCGCATTCTCGCCAAGGCCGACGCCGCCGTCGCCGAGATCGACGAGCAGGCTGAGGAAGGCCTCGTCACGATCGATGAGCGCCGCCGCCAGGTCATCGACATCTGGAACGGTGCCGCCCAGGACGTCGCCAAGGAGATGGAGAAGGGCTTCTCCACGGACAACCCCATCTTCATGATGGCTGACTCCGGCGCCCGAGGCTCCATCACGCAGCTGCGTCAGCTCGCCGGCATGCGCGGCCTGATGGCAGACGTGAACACGAAGAAGGTTCTGAACACGAAGAAGCCGCTGTCGCCGGAGACGGATCCGCGTGACCTCAAGGTCATCGGTCCCGACGCCATCGAGCTCCCCATTAAGTCGAACTTCCGCGAGGGCCTGTCGACGCTCGAGTACTTCATCTCGACGTACGGCGCGCGCAAGGGCCTCGTCGACACGGCGTCGCACACGTCCGACTCCGGTTACCTGACGCGTCGTCTTATCGACGTCGCCCAGGATGTCATCGTCCGCGAGGAGGACTGCGGCACGACGGAGGGCATCGACTACCAGATCCACGACGAGAAGGGCGCCCTCTACGGCGACCTCGTGGGCCGTTGCCTGTTCGCCGATGTCGTCGACCCCAAGACGGGGGAGATCATCGCCGAGAAGGGCAGCTACATCGCGAGCGTCAAGGACGTCGCTGACACGTCGAGCGCGCGTCCGAGCCTCGAGAGCCTCGAGCGCGCCGGCGTCGACACCGTGTGCCTGCGCTCCGTCGTCGCCTGCCGCTGCGAGCACGGCGTCTGCCAGAAGTGCTACGGCTGGGATCTGTCGAGCCGTCGCCCCGTCAACATCGGCACGGCTGTCGGCGCCATCGCGGCTCAGTCCATCGGCGAGCCCGGCACTCAGCTCACGATGCGTACGATCCACTCGGGCGGCGTCGCCGGCGAGGACGACATTACGCAGGGCCTGCCGTTCGTGTCGCGCGCGTTCAACATCGTGTCCGTCAAGAACTCCAAGATCGTGGGCGGCCGTGAGGCCGTGCTCTCCACGACGTCGGGCACGCTGCACCTGTCCCGCGAGGGGAGCGAGGTGGCCATCACGGTCACGAACCCCGAGACGGGCGAGACGTTCGACACGCGCGTCAGCGAGCGCGACGTCATCGAGACGCTGTCCGACGGCGACACGGTGCGCGCTGGCGACCAGCTCACGAAGGGCTTCACGGACTTCAAGCAGCTGCGCTCGCTCACGGACACTGCCACGACGATGCATCGCTTCGTCAAGACGGTCAAGGACGTCTACACGGGCCAGGGCGTCGAGCTGAACGAGAAGCACATCGAGGTCATCGCGCGTCAGATGCTGCGCCGCGTGCGCGTCGTCGACACCGGTGACTCGAAGTACCTGCTCAACCAGCACGTCGATCGCCACGAGTTCGAGGACGAGGTCAACCGCCTCACGCTCGAGGGCAAGCGCGTGCCGCGCGCCCAGCCCGTCATCCTGGGCATCGTCCGCGCCGCCATGGCGACGGACTCCTGGCTGGCGAGCGCCTCGTTCGAGCGTACGGCCGAGGTCCTGACGAAGGCCGCCATCGAGGGCAAGCAGGATCACCTGAACGACCTCAAGGCCAACGTCATCATCGGCAAGCGCATCCCCGCCGGCACGGGCCTCACGGCCTATCGCAACGTCCCCATGACGTACAAGGGCCGCGTTATCGACGCGACGACGGGCAAGCTTGGCGACACGCTGCCTGAGTGGGCGCCCGAGGAGCTCCGCGAGATCGAGGAGCGCCTGCCGCGTCAGCCCGAATGGGTCGGCGGCGACGGCTACGGCTATGACAGCGGCATGATCTCGCACAACGGTCACACGCTGTCGCCCGAGGATGCCAAGCTCTACCTGTTCGACGACCTGGGCGTGTCCCAGCGCTGGACGAACAAGTTCTCGGAGGTCGGCATCGAGACGGTCGGCGACCTCATCGGAAAGACGGAGGACGACCTGCTGCGCATCGATGGCATCGGTGCCAAGGCTATCGAGGAGCTGCGCGACGGCCTCGAGGCTCGCGATCTGCTCTACATCCTCGAGCCGGACGAGAGCATGGCCGACGACGAGGACATCTCTCAGCTGCTTGAGATGGTGTTCTCACCCGACGGCGACGACATCCTGCTCGGCACGTCCGCCGCGCCGTCTCACCGTTACGACGATGAGATGATTGGCGGCACGACCGGCTCCGACACGTCGAGCGACATCATCAACGAGGACTACGAGTCCCTTGACGAGCTGCTCAACGAGTCGCGCAGCGTCAGCGCGAGCGATACGTTCGACGACGAGGATGACGCCGACGCGGCTCGCGCGGCCGCAGGCGACCTCGCTGACGACGAGAACGCCTAAGCGCTAGTAAGACGTATCGGGGACGTTTTGCCTGTGGAGTAATCATGCAGGCAAAACGTCCCCTTTCGTACGTCACGGTAGGCGGTGCTGCGCCTGCCTGGTGCTGCTGAGCCTGTGAGCTGCACCGGAAGGCCGGATAATGGATACGCCCGGCCCCGTGGCGTTTTGACATCTGCGAGGAAGGGGAGTACTCTTCTGCCTCGCGCCTGGCCCCGGTTGTAGCTAGGCCGGGAGTCATGTCGCATTAGAACACGAGTTTTCGAAGGAGTAGAGCTTTGCCTACGATCAACCAGCTCGTTCGCCAGGGGCGCACCAAGGTGAGCGCCAAGAGCAAGAACGCTGCCCTGAAGGGCAACCCCCAGAAGCGCGCTGTCTGCACGCGCGTTTACACCACCAGCCCCAAGAAGCCGAACTCGGCTCTGCGTAAGGTCGCTCGTGTCCGCATGGTCAATGGCATTGAGACGACGGCATACATCCCGGGCGAGGGCCACAACCTGCAGGAGCACTCCATCGTGCTCGTGCGCGGCGGCCGCGTCCGCGACCTGCCTGGTGTTCGTTACAAGGTCATCCGCGGCGCTTACGACTGCGCTGCTGTTGCCAACCGCAAGCAGGCCCGCTCGCGCTATGGCGCCAAGCGCCCGAAGTAGGCTCAACCGTAGTTTTGCTCATTAGCCCGGGGCGCATATAAGGCGTGCGCCCGGACACCGACCTTTGAGGAGAGTTGGTACATGTCTCGTCGTGCTGGTAACGTTCGTCGCGAGGTCGCGCCGGACTTTGTCTACAACAACCGTCTTGTCACGCAGCTCATCAACAAGGTGATGCTCGACGGCAAGAAGTCCATCGCTGAGCGCATCGTCTACGGTGCCTTCGACATCGTTGCCGAGAAGTCCGGCGGCGACCCGATCGCCACGTTCCGCAAGGCCATGGACAACGTTCGTCCGACGCTCGAGACGAAGTCCAAGCGCGTGGGTGGCGCTAACTACCAGGTCCCGGTCGAGGTTAACTCCCGCCGTTCGACCGCTCTCGCCATCCGCTGGATCGTGAACTTCTCCCGCGCCCGCAAGGAGAAGACGATGACCGAGCGCCTCGCCCACGAGATCCTCGACGCCTCCAACGGCGTCGGCGCCTCCGTCAAGAAGCGCGAGGACCTCTACAAGATGGCCGAGGCCAACCGCGCCTTCTCGCACTACCGCTGGTAAGCCATGCGTCTCTGGCGCCAGATGTGACGCCAGCTGACCCGCATTTTTCCTTCTCGCACCAATACCAAGGAGAGATACCGTATGGCCACCAAGAAACTCAATCTTGCTGATACCCGCAATATCGGCATCATGGCCCACATCGACGCGGGCAAGACGACCACGACGGAGCGCATCCTCTACTACACCGGTAAGACGCACAAGATCGGTGAGGTGCACGACGGCGCGGCCAAGATGGACTGGATGATCCAGGAGCAGGAGCGTGGCGTGACGATTCAGTCCGCCGCCACGACGTGCTACTGGAAGAAGGATGGCAAGGACTACCGCATCCAGATCATCGACACGCCCGGCCACGTGGACTTCACCGTCGAGGTCGAGCGCTCGCTGCGCGTCCTTGACGGCGCTGTCGCCGTGTTCGACTCGGTCGCCGGCGTCCAGCCGCAGTCCGAGACGGTGTGGCGTCAGGCCGAGAGCTACGGCGTCCCGCGCATCGCGTACATGAACAAGTACGACCGCATCGGCGCCGACTTCTTCGCCGCCATCGAGACGATGCACGATCGTCTCGACGCCCCGGCCATCGCTATCCAGATGCCGATGGGCGCCGAGGACAACTTCTGGGGCCTCATCGACCTTGTCACCATGACGGCGTGGGACTTCAAGGCCGACGAGAAGGGCATGACGTACCCCGAGCCCATGGCCGAGATCCCGGCCGAGTTCGCCGAGGAAGCCGCTCTTCACCACCAGGAGCTGCTCGACGAGGCTGCGAACTTCGACGACGAGCTCATGGAGATGATCCTCGAGGAGCAGGAGATCCCGGTCGACAAGCTCAAGGCCGCCATCCGTAAGGGCACGATCGCCTGCAAGCTTCACCCCGTTCTCGTGGGCTCGTCCTACAAGAACAAGGGTGTGCAGGAGCTGCTCGACGCTGTTGTGGACTACCTGCCCAGCCCGCTGGACTGCCCGCCTGTCAAGGGCACCGATCCCAAGACGGACGCCGAGATCGAGCGCAAGCCTTCCGAGAAGGAGCCCTTCGCTGCCCTCGCGTTCAAGATCCAGACGGATCCGTTCGTCGGCAAGCTGACGTACTTCCGCGTCTACTCCGGCAAGCTCGAGAACGGCTCGTATGTTCTGAACTCCTCGAAGGACAGCCGCGAGCGCGTTGGCCGCATCCTTGAGATGAACGCCAACGAGCGTATCGACAAGGACGGCTGCTCCGCTGGCGACATCGTCGCTGCCGTGGGCATGAAGAACGTCACGACCGGCGACACGCTGTCTGACGAGAACTCGCCCATCATCCTCGAGTCCATGGTGTTCCCCGAGCCCGTTATCGACGTCGCCGTCGAGCCGAAGAGCAAGGACGAGCAGACGAAGCTCGAGCTTGCCCTCATGAAGCTCGCCGAGGAGGACCCGACCTTCAAGGTGCACACCGACCCGGAGACGGGTCAGACCATCATCGCCGGCATGGGCGAGCTGCACCTCGAGATCATCGTCGACCGTCTGCTGCGCGAGTTCAAGATCGACGCTAACGTTGGCAAGCCCCAGGTCGCCTATCGCGAGACCGCCGGCAAGGCCGTCCAGAACGTCGAGGGCAAGTTCGTCCGCCAGACGGGTGGCCACGGCCAGTACGGTCACTGCGTCATCAACATGGAGCCGCTGCCTTCCGGCACGGGTTACCAGTTCGAGAACAAGATCGTCGGCGGTGTCATCCCCAAGGAGTTCATCCCCTCGGTCGACAAGGGCATCCAGGAGGCCCTGGAGTCGGGCGTCATCGCCGGCTTCCCGACGGAGGACATCAAGGTCGAGCTCATCGACGGCTCCTACCACGAGGTCGACTCGTCCGAGGCTGCCTTCAAGATCGCCGGCTCCATGGCCATCAAGGAGGCCCTGCGCCGCTCGAACCCCGTCCTGCTCGAGCCCGTCTTTTCCGTCGAGGTCGTGACGCCTGAGCAGTACATGGGCGACGTCATGGGCAACCTGTCCAGCCGTCGCGGCAAGATCGAGGGCATGGAGGACCGCAAGAACGCCAAGGTCATCCGCGCCAAGGTGCCGCTGGGCGAGATGTTCGGCTACGCGACGGACCTCCGTTCCGCCACGCAGGGCCGCGCCGTCTATACCATGCAGTTCAGCGCCTACGAGCCCGTGCCCAAGGCCGTGGCTGACGAGGTGGCCAGCAAGTCCGGTAAGGCGTAATCGAGCAAGAGTCGAGACACGAAAGGGGAGCGCACCCGCGCTCGGCCACAGACGGCCCCTGCCCTTGAGCTTTGGAGGTTTGAGTTGGCTTCGCAGAAGATCAGGATTCGCCTGAAGGGCTTTGACCACGAGATCGTCGATCAGTCGAGCAAGCTGATCGTCGACACCGCGCTCCAGACGGGCGCGCGCGTCTCCGGTCCCATCCCGCTGCCCACCGAGCGCAACCTGTACACGGTCATTCGCTCGCCGCACGTCAATAAGGACTCGCGCGAGCAGTTCGAGATGCGCACTCACAAGCGCCTCATCGACATCCTCGACCCCACGCCCTCCACGGTCGACTCGCTCATGCGCCTCGACCTGCCGGCTGGTGTGGATATCGAGATTAAGCTCTAGGCTACTCTTGCGAGGCACAGCCCATCCGTGTATCCTAGGAGGGCTGTGCCTCGTTTGGTAGGCATAGGTTGGACGCGGTCCGCTGGGTGGGGATGGAAGGGCCATCCTCTATGTCCCATGACCGCCAGAAGGTAAGGATCACCATGATCAACACGATTCTTGGCCGCAAGATCGGGATGACTCAGGTGTGGAACGAGAACGACGAGGTCGTTCCCGTCACCGTCATCCAGGCCGGCCCCTGCGCTGTCTCGCAGGTCAAGACCAAGGCGACCGACGGCTACTGCGCTGTTCAGATCGGCTTTGGCGACATCAAGGACAAGAACGTCAACAAGCCGATGCGCGGTCACTTTGACAAGGCTGGCGTGAAGCCTGTGCGTTACCTCCGCGAGGTGCGCGTGCCTGAGGGCGAGGAGCACGCCTGTGGCGAGCTCGTCACGGTCGAGTCTTTCGCTGACGTGGAGAAGGTCGATGTCATCGGCCGCTCCAAGGGCAAGGGCTTCCAGGGCACGATCCGTCGTCACAACTTCGACGCCGGTCGTAAGACGCACGGTTCGCACACGTACCGCAAGCACGGCTCCATCGGCCAGTGCTCCACGCCGAGCCGCGTCCACAAGGGCCTGCGCATGCCTGGCCACATGGGCGACGATCGCGTGACGGCGCGCAACCTCAAGGTCGTGCGTGTCGACGCCGAGCAGAACCTCATCCTGGTCAGGGGTGCCGTTCCCGGTGCTAAGAATGGCCTCGTTCTCGTCCGCATGGCCTAACGGGCCCTCGCAACAATCGCCCCAGTAGGCTTAAGGAGACAGACACATGTCTAAGATCGAAGTCAAGAACATGGCTGGCGAGAAGGTCTCTGACCTTGAGCTCGCTGAGTCCGTGTACGGCATCGCGCCGAACATCCCGGTTATGCACCAGGCCGTGCGTTATCTGATGGCTCTTGACCGTCAGGGCACGCACAAGGTCAAGAACCGCCATGAGGTCAGCGGCGGCGGCAAGAAGCCGTGGCGTCAGAAGGGCACCGGCCGCGCCCGCCAGGGCTCCATCCGCGCCCCGCAGTGGCGTGGCGGCGGCGTCGTCTTCGGCCCGACTCCTCGTGACTACTCCTTCCGCATGAACAAGAAGGAGATCAAGCTCGCCATGCGCAGCGCGCTCTCGGCGAAGCTGCTCGACGAGGAGCTCATGGTCGTCGACAAGTTCGCGTTTGATAAGCCCTGCACGAAGCAGGCCGTCAAGTTCCTGAAGGACAACGGCCTCGAGGGCAAGCGCGTGACGATCGTGCTGCCTGAGGGCGCCATCGACGCCGCTCTGTCGTTCCGCAACCTCTCTAAGGTCGTCGTCCTGTTCGACCAGGAGATCGACACCTACTTCATGCTCGACAACAACGTGCTCGTGCTCTCCGAGCCCGTCGCGACTCGCCTCGGGGAGGTGCTGGCGTAATGAATACGTTTGATCCGCGCACCATCATCATCCGCCCGATCGTGTCCGAGGCCTCCTTCGACAAGATGGAGCAGAACAAGTACACGTTCGAGGTTGCTCGCGATGCCGACAAGCCCGCCATCAAGCGCGCTATCGAGGATATCTTCAACGTTCACGTTAAGTCTGTGAACACCCTGTGGGTCAAGGCAAAGCCGAAGCGCGTCCGCGTTCAGTCCGGCTATACTCGCACCTGGAAGAAGGCTGTTGTGACGATCGCCGATGGCGAGACCATCGAGATCTTCGGCAAGCAGGCCTAAGCTTCCTTTTGTTAGGCACACTCGCACGGGAAGTGCTTCGGTGCTTCCCGTGCGTTATGCTGTGTTGGGTGTGTTAAATGGACACACCCGGAACCGTGGTTGTCCGGGGTCACGGATGCGGGACTCAGGCGAGTCTCCCTCCCATGCATCACGTGGCAATCGGACGAGAGGAGAAATGCAATGGGAGTCAAGCAGTACCGGCCGACGTCTCCGGGCCGCCGTTTCATGAGTGTCTCGGACTTCGCCGAGATCACGACGGACAAGCCCTACAAGCCGCTTCTTGCGCCGCTGAAGAAGCACGCCGGCCGCGGCAACGACGGCCACATCACCACCCGTCACCAGGGTGGCGGCCACAAGCGTCGTTATCGTATCATCGACTTCAAGCGCAACCATGACGGCGTGCCCGCCAAGGTCGCGACGATCGAGTACGATCCGAACCGCTCTGCGCGTATCGCTCTGCTGCACTACGCTGACGGCACGAAGGCCTACATCCTTCACCCGAAGGGCCTGAAGGTCGGCGACACCGTCATGAGCGGCCCTGGCGCCGACATCAAGCCGGGCAACGCCATGCCGCTTGCCGACATCCCCGTCGGTACGCTCGTGCACGCCGTTGAGTTCCAGCCGGGCAAGGGCGCGGCTATCGCCCGCTCCGCCGGCAACTCCTGCCAGCTCATGGGCAAGGAGGGCAAGTACGCTGTTCTGCGTATGCCGTCCTCCGAGATGCGTCGCGTCCTCATCACCTGCCGCGCCTCCATCGGTGAGGTCGGCAACGCTGATCACGCGAACATCTCGATCGGCAAGGCTGGCCGCAGCCGTTGGCTCGGCATTCGTCCGACGGTCCGTGGTACGGTCATGAACCCCGTCGACCACCCGCACGGCGGCGGCGAGGGCAAGAACCACACGTCGGGCCGCAAGTCGGTTTCGCCGTGGGGCATCCCCTGCAAGGGCTACAAGACGCGCGACAAGAAGAAGCGCTCGAACCACATGATCATCCGTCGCCGCAAGAAGTAACCCGAAAAGGAGAACACGCAGATGAGCAGAAGCCTCAAGAAGGGGCCCTACGTCGAGACGCGGCTCCTCAATCGCATCATTGCGATGAACGAGTCGGGCGACAAGCAGGTCATCAAGACCTGGTCTCGCGCGAGCACCATCTTCCCGGAGATGGTTGGCCACACGATCGCCGTTCACGACGGTCGCAAGCACGTGCCCGTGTACGTCACTGAATCCATGGTTGGCCATAAGCTCGGCGAGTTCGCGCCGACGCGCACGTTCAAGGGCCACTCGGCAGATAAGGGCAAGAGGTAATGAGCGAAGACATCAAGAAGGTCGTTGAGGCGCGCGCCGTGGCACGCTACGTGCGCATCGCGCCCAAGAAGGTCCGCCTCGTCGTGGACCAGATCCGCAACAAGCCCATTGCGCAGGCCCGCACCATCCTTGCCTTCTCCGAGCGCTCCGCCGCCGAGACGGTCGCCAAGGTGCTGAACAGCGCTGTGGCCAACGCAGAGAACAACTTCGGCATGCGCGGTGACGACCTCGTCGTCAAGACCGCGTTCGTCGACGAGGGCCCGACGCTCAAGCGCATTCGCGCTCGCGCCAAGGGTTCCGCGGCCCGCATCCTCAAGAGGACGAGCCACATCACGATCATCGTCGCTCCGCGAAAGGAGGCGTAAGGCAATGGGTCAGAAGGTCCATCCGATTGGATTCCGTCTCGGCACGACCGAGGACTGGCGCTCCCGCTGGTACTCCGATAAGGACTACAAGGCCACCCTCAAGAATGACCTGGCCATTCGCTCCTTCCTGGAGAACCGCCTCAAGGACGCCGCTCTTTCGCGCGTCGAGATCGAGCGCGCCGGCGACAAGGTGAAGGTCATCATCTACACCGCTCGCCCCGGCATCGTCATCGGTCGCAAGGGCACGGAGATCGACACGCTGCGCAAGGACGTCGAGAAGGTCGCCGGTGTCTCCGGTGGCAACCTCTCCATTGAGGTCATCGAGATCAAGCGCCCCGAGCTCGACGCCACGCTCGTTGCGAAGTCCATCGCCGAGCAGCTCGAGCAGCGCGTTGCCTTCCGTCGCGCCATGCGCAAGGCTGTTCAGTCGGCTCGTAAGGCTGGTGCCAAGGGCATCCGTGTCCAGTGCTCCGGTCGTCTCGGCGGCGCTGAGATGGGTCGTCGCGAGTGGTATCGCGAGGGCCGCGTGCCGCTGCACACGCTGCGCGCCAAGATCGACTACGGCACGGCCACTGCTGGCACCGTCATGGGCTCCTGCGGCGTGAAGTGCTGGATCTACCTGGGTGAGAAGCTGCCCGGTCAGCCCACCCCCAATCCCGCCCTCGAGGGCACCTCGCGTCCGCGTCGTGGCGGCCGCGGCGAAGGGAGGAGGTAAGGCATGCTCGCACCTAAGCGCATTGCTCACCGTAAGGTGATGCGTGGCACGATGAAGGGCAAGGCCAAGGGCTGGACGAACGTCAACTTTGGCGAGTACGGCCTTGTTGCCACGGAGTGCCACTGGATCACGAACCGCCAGATCGAGGCTGCTCGTGTCGCCATGACCCGCTATATGAAGCGTGGCGGTCGCGTGTGGATCACGATTTTCCCTGACAAGCCTATCACGAAGAAGCCCGCCGAGACCCGCATGGGCAAGGGCAAGGGTAACCCGGAGGGCTGGGTTGCCGTCGTGAAGCCCGGCCGCGTTATGTTCGAGATCGCCGGTGTCGACGAGGCCACGGCCAAGGAAGCCTTCCGTCTGGCTGCTCAGAAGCTGCCGATTCATACGAAGGTCATCACCCGTGCCGATCAGCAGGTCGAGGACGGGAAGGAGACCAACTAATGAAGCCCGCAGAGATTAGGGAGCTCAACGATCAGGAGCTCCAGAGCAAGCTGAAGGAATGCCGCGCTGAGCTGTTCAACCTCCGTTTCCAGATGGCCACGGGCCAGCTGGACAACACGGCTCGCGTCAAGCTCGTGAAGAAGGACGTCGCTCGCATCCTCACCGAGATCCGTGCGCGTGAGATCGCTGCTGAGAAGGATGTGAAGTAACACCATGACCGAGACTGTTGAGCGCAACCGCCGTAAGGTCCGCCAGGGCGTCGTCGTGTCGCGTATGGGCGATAAGTCCATCTCCGTTGAGGTGACGGAGCGTAAGCGTCACCCCAAGTACGGCAAGATGATGATCCGTACGAAGAAGTTCCACGCTCACGACGAGAACAACGATTGCAACGTGGGCGATACGGTGCGCATCATGGAGACGCGCCCGCTGTCCGCGACGAAGCGTTGGCGTCTGCTCGAGATCGTCGAGCGCGCGAAGTAAGTTCTGCCCGTTCGTGCGCCGGGTTGCTCACCTTGAGTGGCCCGGCGCCTTCCGACGACATGTGTGCCGCACGAGTGGGCGCACCTCTGCCTGTCGACTCTGCTATCGGAGGAAGAAATGATTCAAGCACAGACTATGCTCAACGTCGCCGACAACTCCGGCGCGCGCAAGGTTCGCTGCTTCAAGGTTCTCGGCGGCTCCAAGCGCCGCTATGCCAGCGTGGGCGACGTCGTGATCTGCGCCGTGCAGGAGGCCCTGCCCAACGGCTCCATCAAGAAGGGCGCCGTTGTGCGTGCGGTCATCGTTCGCACGAAGAAGGAGATCCGTCGCAAGGATGGCAGCTACATCCGTTTCGACGACAACGCCTGCGTGCTGATCGACGCGAGCGGTGCTCCCAAGGGCACGCGCGTCTTCGGCCCCGTGGCCCGCGAGCTCCGCGACCGCAAGTATCTGAAGATCACGTCGCTCGCGCCTGAGACGCTGTAAGGAGAGACGCAAATGGCTACTGTTAAGCTTCACGTCCGCAAGGGCGATACGGTCAAGGTGCTCTCCGGCAAGGATCGTGGCACCGTCAGCGAGGTTCTGCGCTGCTATCCCAGCGAGGGCCGCGTTGTGGTCAAGGGCGTCGCGATGATGAAGAAGTCCATGCGCCCGACGCAGGCCAACCCCCGTGGCGGCATCGTCACGAAGGAGGCCAAGATCTACGCCTCTCGCGTGCAGCTCGTCTGCCCGAAGTGCGGCAAGGCCACTCGTGTTGGTCATGCGATGAACGCTGAGGGCAAGAAGGTTCGCGTTTGCAAGAAGTGCGGCGCTGAGTTTTAATTAGCGTCTGCTCTTTTGCCGGGCCTCGTGCAGGAGCTGTCCTGCACGAGGCCCGACGTGTGCCTACCATGCTGTGCAGTTTGTCCTGTGCAGCGTGGTGTGCACATGTGTGCCACTGCGTTACAACGGCTTTCGGGATAGGATGCCCGAAAGGTGTCGGGACGGAAACCCGCCACGTCAAACCCCAAAAGGAGTGAAGAACATGTCCGACATGCCCCGCCTGAAGAAGAAGTACCTCGAGATTGCCCGTCCGGGTCTTCAGGAGAAGTACGCCTACCCCAACGTCATGATGATCCCCAAGCTGGAGAAGATCGTCGTGAACATGGGCGTCGGCGAGGCCACGACCGACTCCAAGGCCATCGACGCCGCTGTCGCTGACCTCCGTGTCATCACGGGCCAGCAGCCGATGATCGCCCGCGCCCGCAAGTCCATCGCTTCGTTCCACCTGCGTGAGGGCATGCCCATCGGCGCTAAGGTCACCCTGCGCGGCGACCGCATGTGGGAGTTCCTCGATCGTCTGATCTCCATCGACATCCCTCGTATCCGTGACTTCCGCGGCCTCTCGACGAAGTCGTTCGACGGCACGGGCAACTACTCCATGGGTGTCACCGAGCAGCTGATCTTCCCTGAGATCGACTATGACAAGGTCGACCACACCCGTGGCATGGACATCACGATGGTCACGACGGCTAAGACGAATGATGAAGGAGAGACGCTTCTTCGTCTCCTGGGCTTCCCGTTCAAGAAGAACTAGCGTAAACTGATCCCTTGCGCGTGCTATGTGGCACGAGCAAGGGATCTTTGTGTCTCTACGATGCTTCGTGAAGGAGGAAAGTGTGGCTAAGAAGTCGATGATCGCCGCTGCGAACCGCGAGCCGAAGTTTTCGACGCGCCAGCACAACCGCTGCATGCGTTGTGGTCGCCCCCGTGCGTACTACCGCAAGTTCGGCCTGTGCCGTGTGTGCTTCCGCGAGCTGGCGAGCAAGGGCGAACTCCCTGGCGTCAGGAAGGCAAGCTGGTAGGCTGATTGCCGGGGACCTGTCCAAACAGGCGCTTCCGTTATGGGCGGATGCGAACCGTTAGGGCAGTCTCATCTAGAACCATAGGAGGAATCACATGAATTTGTCCGACCCGATCGCAGATATGCTTACGCGCATCCGTAATGCAAACTCTGCGAACAAGGCCACGGTCTCGATGCCCACGAGCAAGAAGCTCGTCGAGATCGCTCGCGTGCTGTATGAGGAGGGCTTCATCGAGCACTTCGTCGTTGAGCCCGGCACGCCTCACAGCAATCTCGTCATTACGCTCAAGTACGGTGAGCGTCGTGCAAAGGTCATCCGTGGCATCCGTCGCATCTCTAAGCCTGGCCTGCGTATCTACGCTGGCAAGGACGAGCTGCCTCGCGTTCTCGGCGGTCTGGGCATCGCCATCATCTCCACGTCCAA
Source organism: Coriobacteriia bacterium (assembly GCA_018368455.1). Classification (NCBI taxonomy): domain Bacteria; kingdom Bacillati; phylum Actinomycetota; class Coriobacteriia; species Coriobacteriia bacterium. Next base: position 65,019 of record JAGZEG010000012.1, on the reverse strand, counting down.
GGGCGTTATGACCGATCGCGACGCGCGCAAGGCTGGCGTCGGCGGCGAGGTCATCGCCTACGTCTGGTAACGAACCAGGAAAGGAGCAAATCCGTGTCTCGTATCGGTAAGCAGCCCATCCCGGTCCCTGCCGGCGTAGAGGTCACCATCACGGGTTCCCACGTGGCCGTGAAGGGTCCCAAGGGCGAACTCAACAAGCAGTTCTCTGACATCATCTCCATCAAGCAGGAGGGCAACGAGATCCTCGTCACCCGTCCTGATGACTCCCGCACCGCGCGCTCCCTGCACGGCCTGACGCGTACGCTCGTCCACAACATGATCGTGGGCGTGTCTGAGGGCTTCGTGAAGAAGCTCGAGCTCGTCGGCGTCGGCTACCGTGCGGCACTCAAGGGCAAGTCGCTTGAGCTTTCGCTCGGCTATTCGCACCCCGTCATCGTGGAGCCCGAAGAGGGCATCACGTTCGAGGTTCCGGACAACACGCACGTGCTTGTCAAGGGCATCGACAACCAGCGCGTCGGCCAGGTTGCTGCTGACATCCGCATGAAGCGTCCCCCGGAGCCCTACAAGGGCAAGGGTGTCCGCTACGAGGGCGAGCACGTCCGTCGTAAGCTCGGCAAGGCCTCGAAGTAACGCGCGCGTAATCCACGTCCGACACCCTGTAAGGTGTCGGTTATAGCGAGGAGTATTTCATGAACAAGCACAAGGCGAAGGCAGAGCGTCTCGCTCGCCGTCACCGCCGCGTCCGTGGCAAGGTGTCCGGCACCGCCGAGCGTCCCCGTCTCTGCGTGCGCCGCACGAACGCCAACATCTACGCCATGCTCATCAATGATGAGAACGGCACCACGCTTTGCTCCGCTTCGACGCTGGACGCTGAGTTCCGCGCCACGGGCAAGATCGGCTCCAACAAGGAGGCCGCTGCGTTCGTGGGCGAGCTTGTCGGCAAGCGTGCTCTCGAGGCCGGCTACACGACGGTCTCGTTTGACCGCGGTGGCAATCTCTATCACGGCCGCGTGGCTGCTCTGGCCGATGGTGCCCGCAACGCTGGCCTGACGTTCTAGGAGGAGTGAAGCATGGCTCGTAACCATCAGCGCGAGAACAACAACGCCACGCCTGAGCTGCAGGAGCGCGTCGTCTTCATCAACCGCGTCTCCAAGGTTGTCAAGGGCGGCCGTCGCTTCTCCCTCTCCGCTCTCGTCGTCGTCGGCGACGGCAAGGGCAACGTCGGCATCGGCATGGGTAAGTCCGCCGAGGTCCCGCTGGCCATCCAGAAGGGTATCGAGGACGCCAAGAAGAACATGTTCTACATCCCGGTGACCGAGACGGGCACGATTCCTCACGACGTTGAGGGTCACTATGGCGCTGGTCGCGTCGTTCTGAAGCCGGCTGTCCCCGGTACTGGCGTTATCGCCGGTGGCCCCGTGCGTGCTCTTTGCGAGCTCGCGGGCATCAAGAACATTCTGGCCAAGTCGCTGGGCACCAGCAACTCGCTCAACATCATCAAGGCTGCTGCCGAGGGTCTGGCGCGCCTCGAGAGCCCGCAGCAGGCCGCTGCTCGCCGTGGCATCACCGTGGGCGAGATGTTCGCCGGTAAGGAGAACAACTAATCATGGCAGAGACGAAGACCCTGCTCATCAAGCAGGTCCGTAGCACGATCGGCCACCCCAAGGATCAGGCTGCCACGCTGCGTGCCCTGGGTCTCCACCGCATCAACAATGTCGTGGAGCGTCCGGACAGCCCGAGCGTTCGTGGCATGATCCAGAAGGTGCGTCACCTCGTCACCGTCGAGGAGATCTAAGGAGTTTTCAATGCAGCTACACGATCTGTACCCCGCTGAGGGTTCTCGCAAGAACCGCAAGCGCGTCGGTCGCGGCAACTCGGGCAAGGGCGGCACGACGGCTGGTCGCGGCCAGAAGGGCCAGAAGTCCCGTTCCGGCGGCGGCAAGGGCCCGGGCTTCGAGGGTGGCCAGATGAAGCTGGCCATGCGCCTGCCTAAGCTTCCCGGCTTCCGCAATCCCTGCCGCGTTGAGTACGCTCCCGTGAACCTCGACCGTCTGAACGACCTGTTCGAGGACGGCGCCGTTGTCGATTCTGATGCTCTTGTCGCCAAGAACGTCATCAAGAAGAACACGACGCTTGTCAAGGTTCTCGGTGACGGCGAGCTTACGAAGAAGCTCACCGTTCGCGTTGACAAGGTGTCCGCCTCCGCTCAGGCCAAGATTGAGGCTGCGGGAGGGACGGTAGAGCTGCCGTGCTAAATGCCATCCTGAATGCGTTCCGGGTCCCGGAGCTGAGGAATAAGATCCTCTTTACTCTGGGGATTATCGTGCTGTACCGCATTGGCTCGTACATCCCGCTGCCCGGTATCCCATTCGGTGATTTGGTGAGCACGTTTGAGAATGCGAACAGCGGCATGGGTAACACCATGGCGCTGCTCAACCTCTTCTCTGGTGGCGCTCTGTCGTACGTATCGCTGTTCTCGCTGGGCATCATGCCCTACATCACCGCCTCCATCATCCTTCAGATGATGCAGGCGGTGGTGCCGTCTCTGCGTTCGCTCGCCAAAGAGGGCGAGATGGGCCAGAGGAAGATCACGCAGTACACGCGGTACCTGACGATCGTCCTGTCGCTCATCAACGCGATTGGCTACCTGCTGCTCTTCAAGAGCCCGCAGTACGGCATCTCTTTTGCCGGTATGGGCGTGCCTGAGTTCCTGATGGACGTCATGATCGTGTTCGGCTTCATCGTCGGATCGATGCTCATCATGTGGCTGGGCGAGCTCATTACGCAGCGTGGTGTGGGTAATGGCATGTCGCTCATCATCTTCGCGAACATCATGTCGCGTCTGCCCTCTGCCATCTTCAACTCGATTGAGACGAGCACGACGGGCGTCCTGTTCACGATTCTGATCGTCGTCGTGATCCTTGCGGTCATTCCGCCGATCATCTTCGTGGAGCGCGGCCAGCGTCGCATTCCGGTGTCCTACGCGAAGCGAGTGACGGGTCGTCGCATGATGGGTGGTCAGAACACGTACCTTCCCATTAAGGTCAACACGGCCGGTGTCATCCCGATCATCTTTGCCTCGTCCATCCTGTACATCCCGGCGCAGCTCGCGGTCTTCTTCCCGAACGTGGGCTGGATTCAGGGCTTTTCCAACGCGATCAGCGCTGGCTGGCTTAACTGGATCCTGTCGGTTCTGCTCATTGTCTTCTTCGCGTACTTCTACACGTCCATGGTGTTCAACCCCAACGACACTGCGGACAACCTGAAGAAGCAGGGCGGCTTCATCCCGGGCGTGCGTCCGGGTGCTCCGACGGCGCTGTACATCAAGAACGTCCTGAACCGCATCACGTTGCCTGGTGCGATCTTCATCGCCCTGGTGGCCGTTGTTCCGTCTATTCTGTTCTTCTTCACGAACAACACGCTGATTCAGGCGTTTGGTGGCACGTCGATCCTCATCATGGTGGGCGTTGCGCTCGACACGATGAGCAAGGTCGAAAGCCAGCTTCGCATGCACGACTACGAGGGCTTCTTCCGCTAGGCCGTAAGGCCGGGGGAGGGCCCTCCCTTTTTGAGGTATTCTGAGCGCCCGGGCGCCCCAGCACGCGGGACGTCCGGGCGATCTGTTTAGGAAGCAGTCGACTGCCGACGCGTTCGGTGGCGGCTGTGCTGACAAAAAGGAGGTCTTCATGAACATCGTCCTGCTTGGCGCCCCTGGCGCGGGGAAGGGCACCCAGGCTGAGCGTCTGGTCAACGAGTTTTCGATTCCGCATATCTCGACTGGCGACATCCTGCGCGCTGCCGTGAAGGAGGGCACGCCGCTGGGCGTGAAGGCCAAGAGTTTCATGGATGCCGGGGAGCTCGTGCCTGACCAGCTCATCATTGACCTCATGCAGGAGCGTCTCTCTGCTGAGGATGCGCAGCGAGGCTTCATCCTTGACGGCTTCCCCCGTACGACGATGCAGGCTGCCGCGCTCGACACTGCGCTCGCCGAGTCGGGCCGCCGCATCGACTGCGCCCTCGCGATCGAGGTTCCGGCTTCCGTCATCGTTGACCGACTCTCTTCTCGACGCGTGTGCCGTGCGTGCGGCCACACGGGCACGGCTGAAGAGGCCACGTGCCCGACGTGCGGCGGCGAGATGTACCAGCGTGATGACGACAAGCCTGAGACCATCCAGAATCGCCTCGACGTTTACGCCAAGTCGACGGCCCCGCTCATCGATTACTATGCTGGTGCTGGCGTGCTCGCGCGCATCGACGGCAACCGTCCCGTTGACGTCGTGTATGACGACGTGAAGAGCGCGATCGCCCATGATTAAGCTCAAGAGCGCCGAGGACATCGAGGGGCTTAAGAAGTGCGGTGCTCTCTCTAAGCAGGTGCTTCGCCTTGCAGGGGAGATGGCAAAGCCCGGCGTCTCGACGCTTGAAATCGACCAGTTTGTCGAGGACTTCATCCGTATGCACGGCGGCGTGCCGGGCTTTAAGGGCTACGGTGGCTTCCCAGGTTCCATCTGCGCCTCTATCAACGAGGAGGTCGTCCACGGCATTCCTTCGTCGGAGCGCATCCTACGTGAGGGGGATATCTTCTCCATCGACACGGGTGCGACGGTTGACGGATGGGTGGGTGACAATGCGTGGACGTTCGCTATCGGTCACATCTCGGACGAGGCGAAGGCCTTGCTGCAGGTGACTCGCGACTGCCTCGCACTCGGTATTGAGCAAGCAGTGCCTGGCAACCACCTCGGCGATATCGGCTATGCCATCCAGCAGCATGCGGAGAAGCATGGCTATGGCGTCATCCGCGAGTATGTCGGTCACGGCATCGGTCGGCATATGCACGAAGAGCCCAATGTGCCCAACTACGGGCGCAAGGGACACGGCGTTCGTCTCGAAGCAGGTATGTGCATCGCGATCGAGCCGATGATCACGGCGGGCAAACGTTACGTCCACACGCTTGCCAATGAGTGGACGGTCGTCACGAACGATGGCTCTCTCTCGGCTCACTTCGAGAACACGATTGCCATCACGAACGATGGGCCCGTCATCACGACGGTTGAGCCGGGCTTTGACCCGCTCGATGTCGATGGAGGTCGCAACGCTTCATGCTAGCGCGTGTACGGGCGGGACGTTCGTTATGTGAAGGTGTGGCGTGCGTCCCGTCCGTGCTGTATCATGCAGCACTGCATGTATGTTGTCTCTAATGAAAGTGACGGCTTGTGACGAAGCGAGAAGACGCAATTGAGCTCGAAGGCACGGTCGTTGAGCCTCTGCCCAACGCCATGTTCAAGGTCGAGCTCGAAAATGGTCATACGGTGCTCGCTCACATCTCCGGTAAGATTCGAATGAACTATATTCGTATTCTTCCTGGCGATAAGGTTGTTCTCGAGCTTTCTCCGTATGATCTGACGCGCGGGCGCATCACCTACCGTTATAAGTAGGATTTTGCATCTGTGCGTTACCTCGTCTGATTCCCGACGGGCACCCATCTGTTTGGTGCGCAGGGGATCAGATATCTGCTGTCTCGATTCCGGTTTGCTTTGCACGGTATCGAAAACAGCGACCCTCCCGGGGTCATCACGTCTGCGGCTGGACGAGTAGATAGAGAAGCACGACTACCGAAAGGGAGAACGATGAAGGTACGTCCTTCGGTCAAGAAGATGTGCGACAAGTGCAAGATCATTCGTCGCCACGGCAAGATCTTGGTCGTCTGCGAGAACCCGCGCCATAAGCAGCGTCAGGGTTAAGAGAGGAGCGAACGGTGGCTCGTATTTTCGGCATCGATCTGCCGCGCGAGAAGCGCGTTGAGATCGGCCTCACCTACATCTACGGTATCGGCCGCACCACTGCTAGCAAGATTTGCGCCGAGACGGGCGTCGACCCGGCCACGCGCGTCAAGGATCTCACCGAGGACGAGGTCACGCGCATCCGTGACTTCATTGACGGACGCTACATGGTTGAGGGCGACCTCCGCCGTGAGCAGAGCCAGAACATCAAGCGCCTGATGGAGATCGGCTGCTACCGTGGCCTGCGTCACCGTAAGGGCCTCCCGGTGCGTGGTCAGCGCACTCACACGAACGCTCGTACCCGTAAGGGCCCGCGTCGTCAAATCGGTGCGAAGAAGAGGGGCTAACAGAACATGGCAACGAACAAGAAGGCTGCGCACGTCCGCATCAAGCGCAGTGATCGTAAGAACATCGCTGTGGGCCAGGCCCACATTAAGAGCTCGTTCAACAACACCATCGTCTCCATCACCGATCCCCAGGGCAACGTCGTTGCTTGGAAGTCGGCCGGCACGGTGGGCTTCTCGGGCTCGCGCAAGTCGACGCCCTTCGCCGCTCAGATGGCGGCCGAGGCCTGCGCCAAGATCGCGCAGGAGCACGGCATGCGCAAGGTGGCTGTCTTCGTGAAGGGTCCCGGCTCGGGCCGCGAGACCGCCATTCGCTCGCTTCAGGCTGCCGGCCTCGAGGTTACGAGCATTCAGGACAAGACCCCCACTCCGCACAACGGTTGCCGTCCGCGCAAGCGTCGTCGCGTGTAAGTAAGGAAGGAAAGCAATTATGGCAGTGGATAGGACTCCTGTACTCAAGCGGTGCAGGTCCCTCGGCATCGATCCCGTTGTCATGGGTATCGATAAGTCGTCCAATCGTCAGCCGCAGAAGCGCGCGCGTCGCCAGGAGAGCGAGTACGGCCAGCAGCTCCGTGAGAAGCAGAAGGCCAAGTTCATCTATGGCGTGCTCGAGAAGCAGTTCCACATGTACTACGAGAAGGCCGTGCGTATGCCCGGCATCTCCGGCGACAACCTGATGGCGATGCTCGAGACCCGTCTCGACAACGTCGTGTTCCGTCTGGGCTTTGCCCGTACGCGCCGTGAGGCTCGTCAGTGCGTGACGCACGCTCACGTCCTCGTCAACGGCCGCCGCGTCGACGTTCCGTCGTACCGCGTCCGCATGGGTGACGTCATCGCCCTGTCGCCCAAGGCCAAGGACATGCTGGTCACGAAGAGCGCCCTGGTTGCCTCTGAGAGCCGTCAGGTTCCCGGCTGGCTCGAGGTCGACCTGGAGAAGCTGCAGGGCACTGTCCTCCAGCTCCCCACGCGTGACCAGATCGACATGGATCTCCAGGAGCACCTCATCATCGAGCTCTACTCGAAGTAATCTGGGTCGTAAGTCTGGAGGTACTACATGTCCGAATTCATCCGGCCCCAGGTGACGGTCGAGAACGTGAACGACTCGTTCGCTCGCTTCACGATCGAGCCTCTGGAGCGTGGCTTCGGCGATACGCTGGGTAATTCCCTGCGTCGCGTGCTGCTGTCCTCGCTGGACGGTGCCGCTGTCGAAGCCATCCACATCGAGGGCATCCAGCACGAGTTCCAGGCGCTCAAGGGCGTCCGCGAGGATGTCACCGACATCGTCCTGAACGTCAAGGAGCTGGTCTTCAAGGCCAACGGTCAGGGCGACGAGGCCACTGCGACCGTCGACATTGACGGTCCGGCTGTCGTGACGGGCGAGGACTTCTTCGTGCCGGCCGAGTTCGACCTTGTGAACCCCGAGTGCGTCATCGCCACGCTTGAGGACGGCGCCCACCTGACGATGTCCATGCGCATCGGCCGTGGTCGCGGCTATGTCCCCGGTGAGATGAACGTGCGTTCGGACGATTCCATCGGAATCATCCACGTGGACTCTCTGTTCTCGCCGGTTCGTCGCTGCACGAAGCTCGTTGAGCCGTGCCGCGTCGGCCAGCGTACGGACTACGACAGCCTCGTTCTCGAGATCGAGACGAACGGCGCCGTGAGCCCCTCCGATGCGCTCGTCCAGGCCTCCAACATCATCAACCAGCACATGAATGCGTTCCTGTCGCTGGCTACGACGACGGAGGCGCCCGAGGACACGTCGATTTTCGCGCAGGAGGAGACGAGCGACAACGTCGAGCTCGACAAGCGCATCGACGACCTCGATCTGTCGGTTCGCTCGTTCAACTGCCTGAAGCGCGCTGGCATCCACTCTGTGCGTCAGCTGCTCGACTTCAGCGAGAACGACCTGCTCAATATCCGTAACTTTGGCGTCAAGTCCATCGAAGAGGTCAAGGACAAGCTGGCCTCGATGGGCATGAGCCTCAAGCAATAGCACAGATCGGAGTAAAGGCAAATGAGGCACCAGAAGAAGCATGGGCTGAAGCTGGGCACCGACGCCGCCCACACCAAGGCGATGAAGCGGAGCCTGGTTAACTCCCTGTTCCTGAATGACCGTATCAAGACGACGCAGACGCGCGCCAAGGCCATCCGTGGCGACGTCGATCGTATCATCACGTGGGCCAAGCGCGGCGACCTGCACTCTCGTCGTCTTGCGCTCGCCAAGCTCAACGACAAGGAGATCGTGCGCGAGGTCTTCGAGAAGGTTGAGCAGGGCATGTGGGCTGACCGCACCTGCGGTTTCACCCGCATCTACAAGCTCGGTCCCCGCAAGGGCGACAATGCCCCCATGGTCATCATCGAGCTTGTGACTGAGCCCGTTCAGCCGAAGCAGAAGAAGGCCGCTCCGGCCGCTGCTAAGGCTGTCTCTGAGGTCAAGCCCGTTGAGGCCGAAGAGGCCCCCGAGGCTGAGGCCGCCGAGACGCCCGCTGAGGCTGTCGAGGAGACGAAGGGCGAGGCCAAGGCCGAGGCGTAAGCTTCGAGTCGGCTTGCCCGACGTGCTATGCGTTAACTTGCAAGGGGGCCTGCGTTGCGCGGGTCCCCTTGTTATTTTATGGGCTGTATGGTGACAATGGCGGATGGAGGTGCCCATGCTTGAGCTGCGCGACATCACGTTTGGGTATCCCCCTGCCTCTCTGGGCCCGGACTCGCCTTCTGTCGCTTCAGAGGCCATCGCGGTTCGTGGCGCAGGTCTTGTCGTGCATCCCGGGGAGCGCGTCGCCTTACTGGGACACAACGGATCAGGCAAATCTACGCTGTTGCGTATTGCATCCGGTGGGGTAGCTCCGACCTCGGGTGACGTCGTTTTGTACGGGACGACTCTCTCCTGGAGCGACTCGCATACCCTTTGGGAGCATCGGCGCGCTGTGGGCGTTGTTGGGCAGGACCCCGACGATCAGATGGTGGCGTCGACCGTCTTTGAGGAGGTCGCGTTCGGCCCCTGTAACCTGGGACTACCTGCGAAGGAGATCCGCTCGTGCGTGAGTCTGGCCCTAGAGCAGTGCCGTCTTGTCGGCTTTGACGCGCGTGATGTTTCGACGTTGTCGGGCGGGCAGCGTCAACGCGTTGCACTCGCCGGCGTGCTCGCGATGCAGCCACAGTACCTGCTGCTCGACGAGCCGTGCTCCATGCTCGATAGAAAGGCGCGCCAGGGCGTGCTGCGTGTCGTGGACAAGGCGGCGCACGAAGGCTGCGGCGTGCTGCACGTTACGCATGAGCTCGAGGACGTCATCGACTACGATCGCGTCCTTGTTATGGAGGAAGGGCGTGTCGTGTGGGAGGGGACACCGCGCGCATTACTGAGCGATCGCGATGCTCTTGCGCGCTCGCGGTGCCTCGTGAGCGGTGCGCTTCGCCGCTCTTTCGGAGATGCGCATGGGAATGAGCCTGCTTCCGATAAGTATGTCTTACGGGGCATGGATACCGACGCTGCGAGCTATGTGGCTTGCAAAGAGGAAGCGCTGAATGCGAGCGCTGTCTCGTTCGCATACGACGACGGCACGCGGCGTGGCCGACGAAGGGGTCATCCTACTGCGCTGGCGCTTGAGGACGTCTCGCTGTGTGTTGCGCATGGTGGCGCCGTGCTCGTTAGTGGGCCGACGGGGTCCGGGAAGTCAACGCTCATGCGATTGCTTGCCGGCCTGCTTCGCCCCTCGGAGGGAACCGTTGCCGTGGATGGTCGTCCCACGTGCCCGGAGCTGGTTGCCTGCTCGTTTCAGCGGGCGGAGGACCAGCTGTTCGCTGACACCGTGCTCGATGACGTGGCGTTCGGCCCGCGCAATCTCGGCTGCTCGCACGAGGAGTCTGTGCGACGCGCTCGGTCGGCTTTGGGGCGCGTGGGGCTCGATCCGGATGCTTTCGGGGCGCGCAGCCCGTTTGGCCTGTCTGGGGGGCAGATGCGACGCGTCGCTTTGGCGGGCGTGCTTGCTATGGAAACGCCGTTCGTGGCACTTGACGAGCCGACGATCGGCCTCGATGCCGACGGGCTCCGTGATCTGCGCAAGCTCGTTTCGGACCTGCGGTCGAGCGGCACCGGTGTCGTCATCGTGTCGCATGATGTCGAGCGCTGCCTGCCGATGGTCGACGGGCTTCTTGAGCTTCGGGATGGCCATGCTGTGGTGTGCGGTGCCGACTCTCCTGCCGAGTGCCCCGTGAAGGGTTGTGTTGGTCGAGGCGACGGGGCCGTGTGCGACGGGCATCCGGAGGTGCGACCATGAGCCTGGGGGGCATTGCACTGGGAACGTACGTTGTCGGCGACTCGCCGGTGCACCGCCTCGATGCCCGCGTGAAGGTGGCGCTGCTGCTCGTTGCGACGGTTGCGTTGTTCTGCATCGAAAGCCTGCCGGCGCTGATCGCTGTGCTGGTCGGCTCGCTTGTTCTCGGCGTTCTGGCTGGCATGTCGCTGAGAAGGGTCGCGCGCAACCTCGTGCCGATGCTCATCGTGTTCGCTGTCATGCTTGCTGCCAATGCGCTGCGCTTTGACGGGTCGGGAGACGTGGCGCTGGTCGGTTCGTTCGGGCTTTCTACGAGTGGAGCGCTGCGTGGCGCCGCTGCCGTTGTTCGCATTGCGTGTATGGTGGCATTGGCGCTGTTGGTGAGCTCTACAACGACGGCGTCGGCGCTCACGGAGTCGCTGTTGTGGATGCTTAAGCCGTTGCGCCGGCTGCACGTGCCGGTCGATGACATTGCGACGACGCTCTCCATCGCGCTGCGGTTTATCCCCGTGTGTGCTGAGCAGCTGGATCGCGTGGCGACTGCCCAGCGTGCGCGAGGCGCTCGGGTGGGGCAGGGAAGCATCGTGCACCGCGTGACGTCGTGGGTGCCCGTCATGATCCCGCTTATCGTGGGCCTTTTTCGCCGATCGGAAGCACTGGCCGGTGCCATGCAGGCGCGCTGCTATCGAGGCGAGGGCCGCACGCAGCTGACGACGCTGCGGATGCGCGTTGTGGACGTCGTCGTGCTGGTGGTGGGGCTGGTGGCGTGCGTGGCGACGTCTGCATTGCTGTAGCCTGGCGAGGCTCGGTTGCAGGGCCCGCTTCTTGCACGTGGCGAGTGCTTTGCGGCCAAGAAGCAGACTTGTGTATGCCGTGGCGTTTGGCGTGCAGCGGGGGAGATGTGCGGCACTTTCATTTTGGAGCGCTGCGATGTCCATATGTACATTGGCGGATAGCGTATCTGCAAGAAGGCGCGGCCCAGACGGCTCGGGTTGGAAAGGCGTGCAGTTCACGACTCGCTTTTCTGGCCATCAAGAGCCCTGCGGGCGCTAAGGTGGGGTGGGAGGGACCATGAAGCTCGATAGCGAGGCTTTGGAGAGGTGCGAGTCGGCGGCAGACGAGGCCGCGCTCCCTGGCGATGCGCTCGTGCTGCGGCTGTCGTATGACGGGGGCGCGTTCTCAGGCTTTGCGTCCCAAGAGGGTCAGCCGCACGTGCGCACCGTGGCCGGCGAGCTGACGAACGCCCTGCAGACGCTGTTGCGGCGCCCCGTCGAGCTCACGTGCGCTGGGCGCACGGACGCCGGCGTTCACGCGCGCGCCCAGTACGTGAGTCTGCCGACGACGTCCCGGGAATCCCAGGAGCTGTCGGGGCGCCGGCTGGTGCGCTCGCTCTCTGCTGTGCTGCCCGAGGACGTCTCCGTGACGGAGGTGCTCCGGGCGGCCTCCGGGTTCTCGGCGCGCTTTGACGCGCGGGCGCGGGAATATCGCTACCGGCTCATCTGCTCGCCGGCGCGTCCGATGTTCTGCCGCTCGTGGGCCTGGTGGCTGCGCAGCGAGGGGACGCTCGACGTCGAAGCGATGCGCGCGGGCGCCGAGCTGCTCAAGGGCGAGCACGACTTCAAGAGCTTTTGCAAGACGGCGAGCGCCGAGGGCAAGCCGACGTGTCGCTTTGTCGAGAGCATCGACTTCTTCGAGGAGGAGCAGCTTGGGGAGCGTCAGCTCGTCATGCGCATCGTTGGCAATGCGTTCCTTCACAACATGGTGCGCACGATCATGGGGACGCTTGTCGAAGTGGGGCGAGGACATCGCACGCCTGCGTGGGTGGGCGACGTCCTGGCCGCCTGCGACCGCCGCGCGGCTGGCCCATGCGCCCCATCGTGCGGTTTGACGTTCTGGAGTGTCCGCTACGACGAGGGCGTGCTGCGTCCCTGGTAGGCGACGGATGGCGCGGTCTTGGCCGCTGCCATGCTCCATCGCGGCATCAGACGGGGCGTGTACGATATGGCCTCGACGCGACACGATGCCGAGAGAGGGAGACGCACCTATGGCGACGCTTACGACGAACCTGACGCGCGAGCAGGCATTTGAGCTGCTTACGACGTACAACCAGGATCCGTTCCACATCCAGCATGGCGAGACGGTCGAGGGCGTCATGCGCTACTTCGCCGCCGAGTATGACCCGGAGAACGTCGAGTTTTGGGGTCAGGTGGGCCTGCTGCACGACCTGGACTTCGAGCGCTGGCCAGAGCAACACTGCGTCAAGGAGCAGGAGCTCATGCGCGAGGCGGGTGTCTCGGAGGAGGCCATCCGCGCGACGGCCTCGCACGGCTGGGGCCTGACGGGCACGCAGTTCGAGCCGGAGCTGCTCATGGAGAAGGTGCTGTTTGCTTGCGACGAGCTGACGGGCCTCATCGGTGCCGCCGTGCTTATGCGCCCCTCGAAGAGCGTCATGGACTTCGAGGTGAAGTCGCTCAAGAAGAAGTTCAAGGACAAGCACTTTGCGGCCGGATGCTCGCGCGACGTCATCAGCCAGGGCGCCGAGCGGCTCGGCTGGACGCTCGAGGAGCTCATGCAGCGCACGATCGACGCCATGCGTTCCTTCGCGCCCGATCGCGACACGTTCCAGGCGTAGCCATCCTGATCGGACGGGCCGCCGCCCCATATCATCGCCGGACTCAGACAGCTTCGCCGCACAAAGCGCGGCTGCAGAACTCGCCTTCGACGATATGGGGCGGTGGCCCTGCGTCACCTTGCTCGGATCCCGTCCGCGTGCATGGGCTTATCGTGAATGAGGAAAGCCGCGGTGTCACGCCCACGTCCGGTGCATGAAGGTATGCATATATAGCACGCCGCATGTTCGAACGCGACCGCGTGCCGCCAGCCGGTTTCCCAGGCGGTCGCGAGGATAGGAGACCGTCTCATGCTGGTGAACGAGCACTTTGCCCAGATCGGGCAGAACTACCTCTTCTCGACGATTGCGCGCAAGGTGAAGGCGTACTCGGCCACGAACCCCGAGCGTCGCATCATCCGCCTGGGCATCGGCGACGTCACGGAGCCGATTGCGCCCGTCATTATCGAGGCCATGCACAAGGCCGTCGACGAGATGGGTGCCAAGAAGACGTTCCGCGGCTACTGTGATGACGCCGAGGGCTACGAATTCCTGCGCGACGCCGTTGCCGCCCACTATGCGGAGCTGGGCGCGCAGCTCGGCAGCGACGAGGTGTTCATTTCGGACGGCGCCAAGAGTGACCTGGGCAACTTCCTCGACCTCACGGGCCCCGACTGTGTGGCGCTCATCCCCGACCCGGTGTATCCCACCTACGTGGACACGAACATCATGGCGGGTCACAAGATTCGCTACATGCACGGCTCTGCCGAGAACGGCTTCCTGCCGCTGCCCGACGACTCGGTTGACGCCGACCTCATCTACCTGTGCTCGCCGAACAACCCGACGGGCGCCGTGTACGACGCGGCTGGGCTGGCGGCGTGGGTTGGCTACGCGCTTGACCACGAGGCGCTCATCATTTTTGACTCCGCCTACGAGGCGTTCATCCGGGAAGACGGCCTGCCCCACACGATCTACGAGATCGACGGCGCCGAGAAGTGCGCGGTCGAGATCTCGTCGTTCTCGAAGATGGCCGGCTTCACGGGCGTGCGCTGTGGCTTCACCGTCGTTCCTAAGACGCTGACCGTGGCGGGCGACGTTGACCTCAACCAGATGTGGCGCCGCCGTCAGAACACGAAGTTCAACGGCGTGCCGTACATCGTGCAGCGCGCCGCCGAGGCCGCCCTGTCGCCACTCGGCCGCCAGCAGACGCGTGCGCAGGTCGACTACTACCTGGGCAACGCCGCCGTCATCGCCCAGCATCTCGACGAGCTGGGCATCGCGTATACGGGCGGCAAGAACGCTCCGTACATCTGGCTTGAGTGCCCCGGCGGCATGCGCTCGTGGGACTTCTTCGACCGACTGCTCGAGCAGGCCCAGGTTGTCGGCACGCCGGGCGCCGGCTTTGGCCAGGCGGGTGAGGGACGTCTGCGCCTGTCCGCCTTCGGGCAGCGCCCTGATGTCGAGGAGGCTATGGCGCGCATCAAGGAGATGCTGGCGTAGGCATGCTCGCCGGCATGTCCGACATGTGAGTTGCGCGGGATGGGGGTCGGGATGCGCCGCCTTGGTTTTAGGCGGTGCGCCGGCCCTCTTTGCTCTGAGATGGGCGGAGAACGAGCCTTTGTCACGTGGCTGGTTTTGGAGATCGAAGCGCGGCCGGGCCGGGTGCCCGGACGTCGAGGAAGCGAGCGGTAGATAGTGGACATGCTAGTTGACGTGCTGACAGACGCGGTCATCGACACGCTGAAGCTGCTGCCGTTCCTGTTTGTGACCTACCTTGCCATGGAGGCGCTCGAGAGCGCGGCCGGGGCGCGCGCGACGCGCGTCGTCGAGCGGGCGGGGCGCCTGGGGCCTGTCATTGGTGCCGTGCTCGGCGCCGTCCCGCAGTGCGGCTTTTCCGCGGCGGCGGCCACGCTCTATGCCGGGCGCGTCATCACAGTTGGCACGCTGCTGGCCGTGTTCCTCTCGACGGGCGACGAGCTGCTGCCGGTGTTCCTGTCCGAGGGCGGCGACGTGGGGGAGCTGCTGCGCATCCTCGCGGTGAAGGCCGCGCTCGCGCTGGTCATCGGCCTTGCCGTCGACGCCGTGCTGCGCCTGACGCACCGAGCGGGCGACGGCCACATCCACGTGCACGAGCTGTGCGAGCGGGAGCACTGCGGCTGCGACGCCGAGGACGAGCCCGCCCCTCTAGATGAGGAGGCCGACGGGCACAACGATGACGGGGCGCGCGCTCACGGTGATCACGAGGAGCACGGCCATGAAGGTCACGAGGGCCACTCTCACGCCCACTCGCACGGCGGGAGCTCGGTCGCCCACGGCGTCGTGACGGGGGCGCTGCACCACACGCTGCAGGTCACGCTGTTCATCTTCCTCGTGACGCTCGCTATCAACCTGCTCATCGAGCTGGCGGGTGGCACGGACGTCCTGGCCGGCTTCATGGCAGGCAACCCCGTCGTGTCCGTGGTGGCGGCCGGCGTCGTTGGCCTCATCCCCAACTGCGCTGCGAGCGTCGTCGTGGCCGAGCTCTACCTTGAGGGCGCCATCGGCTCGGCGGCCCTGCTTGCCGGGTCGCTCGTCTCGGCGGGCATCGGCCTTCTCGTCCTGTTCCGCACGAACGCTGGGGCGCGCCTCAACCTGCTCATCGCTGCGGCCCTGTGGCTGGCGGGCGTCGGGTGTGGTCTGCTCATGCTCGCAACGGGCCTGTCGTTCTAGAGAGGGCGCGTTTCAGACCCCACGGCCGCTTCGTTATGGCGCACAATGCTTGGCACGCAGCGGAGGGGCGCGGGGAGGGGCAGGGCATGGCCGAGCATCACAGGCGCGATTCGTTCAAGGACGTCTCCGTCACGTCGGGCAACCTGTGGCGGCAGGTCATGCTCTACGTGCTGCCGCTCATGGGCGGCTCGCTGTTCCAGCAGCTCTACACGACGATCGACGCCGTCATTCTCGGCCAGTTCGTCTCGGCGCTCGCCCTGGGCGCCGTCGACTCCACGTTCTCCATCGTCCGCTTGCTCGTCAACCTGTTCATGGGGCTGTCGACGGGCGCGACCATCGTTATAGCCCAGCTGTGGGGCGCCCAGAAGGATCGCGAGGTGGGTACCGCCGTTCACACGGCCGTCGCCTTCTCGCTGGTGGGAGGCGCGCTCATCACGGTGCTGGGACTCGTCGTCTCTGCTCCGATGCTCCATCTGCTGAACACGCCGCCCGAGAACTGGGATTACGCCGTCACGTTCATCCGCATCTACTTCTGCGGCATGATCCCACTGCTGACGTATAACATGTGCGCCGCCATCCTGCGCGCCGTTGGTGACTCGCGGCGCCCGTTCTTCTTCCTCGTTGTGAGCTGCCTCGTCAACATCGTGCTCGACCTGCTGTTCGTGCCCGTGCTGGGCTGGGGCGTCGCTGGCACCGCCCTGGCGACCGTGCTCGCCGAGACGAGCGCCGCCGTGCTGACCGTCATCACGCTCATGCGCGAGACGCACGCCTATCGGCTTGTCGTGCGCAAGATCCGCTTCCACGGTCCCATGCTGCGGCGCATGGTGGGCCTCGGTCTGCCGACGGGCATCCAGTCGGCGCTGTACCCGGTGAGCAACGCCGTCGTGCAGTGGGGCATCAACGGCCTGGGCGCCCAGGCGGTGGCGGGCGCGGCGCTTGCGGGCAAAATCGATCTGTTCATGTGGCTCGTGCTCGACGCGTTTGGCATCGCCATCACGACGTTCGTAGCGCAGAACTATGGCGCTGGCCTCAACATGCGGGCGCGCAAGAGCGTACGTGTGTGCATCGTCCTGTCGGTGGCGCTGCTGCTGCCGCTGAGCGTGCTGCTGTACTGCTTTGGCGGCAACCTGGCCATGCTGTTCACGCCTGACGTCACGGCCGTCGACGAGTGCCGGCACATTCTTATGTTCCTGGCGCCGTTCTACTGGACGTTCGTGTTCGTCGAGGTTCTGTCCGGTGCCATCCGCGGCACGGGCGAGACGGTGAAGCCGATGATCGTGACGCTCGTGGGCACGTGCCTGCTGCGCATCGCGTGGATCCTACTCGTCGTGCCGCTCGACCGCACGATCATCACCGTCATGGCTGTCTACCCGGTGACGTGGGGCGCGACGGCCCTCGCGTTCATTGCGTACTACCGGCTGGGCAAATGGCGCCGCGCCATCTACGTGCCTGACCGCGTGCTGGCTGCGGCATCGCAGGATGAGGGTCGCGCATAGCGCAGGTGCGCGCTACATGCGCCCGTAGTCGCGCATGAAGTCGAGAACCTCCTGGCGGGAGTGCAGGTCGCACTTGCTGTAGATGTGCTTGATGTGGGCGTGGGCCGTGTTGATCGTAATGCCGAGCGTCTCGGCGATCTTGTTCTGCGTCTCGCCCTGCGCATAGAGAGCGAGCACCTCCGCCTCGCGGTCGGAGAGCTGGTAGCGGTCGCGGATCTCGCCGATCTGCCGCTGGATGGACGCGTCGCGCACCTCGGAAGGTGTGAGCGTCGTCGACAGGCCGAGGATGTGGTCGAGCGGGGCGCCGAGCGAGTTGGGGGCCGTCTGATCGGCGGGGGTACTGCGCAGGCTATAGAGCTGCAGGAACACGACCTGTGCGCAGACGAGCAGCAGCAGGCCCACCATGGCAACCGTGATGCTGATGCCCGTCTGCGTCGTCACGATCGTGATGGACGTCGCGCGCGTGATAGCGCGCGGCAGCAGAAATGCCGTCCAGCCGCCGATGCAGTAGTAGTGCGCGTCGTTGGGGCCGCAGCTGAGAAACGCGATCGTCCCGTACCACATGTAGGCGATGAGCAGCGCGTTCAACGTGTTGGTGAACATGGCTCCCACCGCGAGGTGGTTGGGCAGGACGGCGTACATCAGCAGGGCGAGGGCGCCGAGCAGCTGCATGACGACCCAGGCCGCCACCGTCATGGGAGATCCCGAGGCCCCGCCCGTCGTCCGCATGCACAGATAGAGGCAGAGCGCGATCGTGAGCGCGGCGTAGCCGAAACGCGTCGCGCCGTCGAACTGTATGGCGTCACCGAACGGGTAGCCGCGCAGGATACCCACGGCGAATCCCATGAGGATGAGGCCGGCGGCACTCGTTGCCAGGAACTTGCGGCTCGTGATGGCCATGCGGGCCGCATCGCCAAAGAAGCCATCCCTGAGGTTGCCGAGGCGCAGGTCGGCGAGCAGGGGCCGACGGCGGGCGGCGCTGATGCAGGGGAACTGCGCCAGCACGAGCACGGAAGCCACCACGCAGCTCAGCGCCTCGGGGAGCAGGGCGAGCACGTAGAGGAGCGCCTCGCTGATGGCAAGGGCGAGAAGCACGAACACGGCGGCGACGTCGGCGTTTGCCCCGCAGGCACGGCGGATCCAGTGGAATGTGGAGCCCGCGAACGCCAGGGCGGCGGCGATGCTGACGGCGTAGGCCAACGAGGTGCTGGGGACGTCGAATTCGAGCAACAAGGCGTAGACGAGCAGCAGGACCGCCTGGGTGATCATGCTTGCGCGGGTTATGGACCACAGCTGACGCTTCTTGACGTGAACGGCGGGGCGCTGCAGGACGATGAGCGGGATGCAGAGCATCAGGATGGCGATGAGGAGGGCGCCGTCTGTCATGAGGCCGTCGTCAGTGCGGCGGTAGCTACCAAACGACAGCGTGAGATAGGCTACGCGCGCCGACGCCAGACCCATGCACGACGGGGCAAGCTGCGCGACGATGGATCGCAGGCTGGCTGGGTCGGTGCTTGGCGTCTCGGCCTTGCGTGCGAGGACACCCTGTTCGATCTCGGCCAATGCTGTCCCTCTCCGTGGCTGCCGAACGTGGATTCGGCCGGGTCTCATCTTGTCCTGAGGATACCGCAGCGCTACCCCTGCGGGTGGTGACCGCGCAGGTGAGAGCTCCGCCATGTGTATGCCTTCGCTAAGTATTTGCAGGAATGGCCTGTTTTTCAACCGTCGAAGCCCTTGCCTGACAAAAAACCTGTTCTTTGTAGGAATTGATCCGAGTACCGTCTGATGCGCCTAGTGTGGGGAATGCTGAGCCGGATATGTCAGGCGGACGTGGGATGAGCGTGTACTCACCTCAAAGAGGCGATGCGCCGCGTTTGGCGCGCGATAGCGTGTGACGGACGAAACCAGAGCGAGAGGAGACGTCCCATGGGGCAGGACGAGGGCGAGAGCGTGCCGTCGGAGGGGCTTGCTGCAGAACCGGTGGCGAGCGAGGTCGTCCCGGCTGTGCAGGGTGACGCGCCGCAGCAGCCCAACGACCTTGAGATGTTCTTGGCCGGCATGTTGTCGAACTCGACGGGCATGACCGAGGAGCTGCTGCGCGAGAACGGCATGCGCATTCCGGGGGATCCCGAGCGGCCTCGCGTCGAGGAGCGCCCCCTGCTACCCGGCGAGGCTCAGCTCGTGGCAGAGCGCACGGCTGTCCAGGCTGTGCTCGACGACGTGCGTGCCAGGAGCGTGGCCGGGAGGCTCGTGACGCCGGCGCGGTGGGCGGAGCGCTCGCTTGCCCCGGCACACATGGATGACGACGCCTTTGCCGCGTTCGTGTTCGACTGTCTGTCGGCAGAGAAGGACGCTCCGTTCGACGGGTCGGGTCTGCCTGTCGACGAGCAGATCTATCCCGATCCGCGCGATGTGGCTGACGAGGGCGAGGCCGAGGCGGACGACGGTGCGTATCCCAATCCCGACACTCAACCTTGCGATGATGCTGAGGCTGACGGAGAGGCTCCGGCGGAATGCGTGGATCAGGCTGGCTGCCCTGAGGGGGAGCTGACGGACGATAGGGCGCCGGCTGACGAGTCGCCGGCGGGCTCCGGTGTGACGACGACCGAGCCGACGGACAGCGTGGAGGCTACATACGTCGAGCCGGCAGTGCTCGAGCACGTCCACGACCCTCTCGAGTGCGCCGACATCCGCACCATCGAGGGCGGGCATGACGTCTACCTCTACTCTGCCGACCACATGAGCGACAGCTATGCGCACTGGGCCTACCTCGCCGAGGAGGGTGACGACGTCGCGACGCTTGTCGACAACACGCGCCAGGAGTGCAAGATCTACCCCCGTCCGCTGCTTGCCCGCTCGTTGACGAACGACCCGTACAACTTCACGCTCGACCACGTCTATGGCGTGTTCCGGCAGGTGGAGGAATCGGGCGACTATCCCGATATCAAGGCGTGCAGCGCCTCAAACGGCGACGTCTACTACTACTCGACGACGTATCTCAGCACGGCTCAGGCCAAGGCCCTGGCCGAGTGGTACTCCGTCGAGAAGCCGATGAACGTATAACAGGGCTGCGGCCCTACGGGGCGCCCGCAGCGCGAAGGAGAGGGCTGTAGATATGGAAGACAACGAGACGCAGGTCGCGGAGACGTCTCAGGTGTCGGCGGACACGTACGACAGGGAAGACGCCGGGCGAGACGTGACGATCGATCCGGGCGTGCGGCGTGTCATTCGCACGCAGGACGTCTACCAGGCCGAAAACGAGAAGGGCGTCGCGGGCTATTCCCAGCAGGTGCTCGACATCGTGGCGAGCTTCACGAACAACGGTGGCTTCGAGGGGGCAAACGCCGTGGGCATGGCGGGTCGCTCGAAGCGCGGCGAGAACTCGTGCCAGCTGTGGCTGTCTGTCAACCCGCAGACGGAGGTCATTGAAAAGGCGCGCTTCGGAGCTGCCGGGGCGCTCGGCATGATCGCGGCGGCGTCGCTTGTGGCGAGCGCGATAGAGGGTTTGACGATCGACGAGGCGCTGGCTGTCACGCCGGCGCAGCTCGAAGAACGTCTCGGTGGTGAGCTGCCGCGCAAGGCAAAGCCGGCGCCCATAGTCGCGGCAGAGTGCATCCGCTCTGCGGTGGGCGACTATCTCATCAGGCAAGGCGCCGACATCGCTGAGCTCGACCGGCGCTGCCCCTGCGTCACGACGACGCTCGCGTGCATCCTGTGCGAGCACTGCTCGCTGCGCGAGAGCCGCGTCGAGCTGTATCTCGCGCAGTTCGACGCGAAGGGGAAGAGCCGGACGTCGCAGGCCTAAGCTCCGGTGGGACTACGAGAACAGGCTATCCGCGAGGGGTCGGGAAGGGCGTGCCGTTGTGCGGCGCGCCCTCTTCGTCATCGTCGTCGGACTGCGCGGCGATGAACTTGTGGGCGACCATGACGTGGCGCACGAAGTAAGCAAGCGCCATGATGACGGCCCCGACGCCGATGCCCATGCACAGCAGGTCGAGCGGCTCGGCCCCGTGGATGAGGCGCCCGAGGAAGAACACGCCCATGACGACGACAATGACGCCGATGAGCTTCTCCTTGAGGTCGTCGAGATCGTGGATCTCGAGCCAGGAGGGCAGCTCGACCTCGTCGTCGATGAACAGCGAGTACAGACCGATACTCATGATGTACAGCACGATGGACAGCAGGAAGAAGTCGGCGTACTCGATGTAGTCCACGAGCATGTCCTGCATGCTGAGGTGGCCGCCGATGGCCTCGATCGTGACGTTGACGGCCGCGACGAGCGTGGCGATCGTCAGCGCGATGGCGGCAACGAACAGGCCGAAGCTCGGGATGATGGCGAGGAAGCGCGACGAGCCCACGAGCTTGCGGCCGAGCTCCGAGTGATGGCGCGTGTGGCGGACGTCCCGCTCGGCGCGCGCCTGCTGCGCGCGCGAGACGACGGCGTCGGCGGCTGAGGGGAGTGCGCCGGACTCGGGCACGGGGGCCTGAGTGGCGGTGGTGGCGGGTGTCTCGGCGTCGGTGGGCGTGGGTGCCATTGAGCGTCCCTTCGGTCAAAAAAGTGCGTCGTTTTTGCCACTATAGCGCAGCCACCGTGTCTCCGTGCGCCCCACTCGAGGCATGCCTTACGAAACCTTTTCATGTGCCTATTGCGAGACGAAAAACGCTGCTTGCCCCCCGCGTCGGAAGCGTCTAGCATACACATCTGTATTGTCCACTTTCGCCCGGAAGGGTTCGAGCAGACGAAGCCGCTGCTCGAGGGGGCCCGCGCAGCAGCCGCGCAAGCGCGCAGCGCGCGCGATCAGGCGCCACCGGCGGTGAGATGATAGAAAGACCTCTGCGCGGCTTCACTTCTCTATCAACAACCTTGCTGTGCATTCAGACAAGCGGGCACTGCGGCGCTGCATCGTGCGCTGGGTGCCCTTTGATGTGTGCGCTGCGGCGCGCGGGGGTGATAACCTATGGCACCACGGGGTACGTCTGTCTCTTCGCAGGCCTCGACCACGCCTGCTTCTCAACCCATCGTTCAGCTCAAGAACGTCAACAAGTTTTATGACGACGAAACGCATGTCGTGAAAGACCTGACGCTCGACGTCATGGAGGGCGAGTTCCTCACGATTCTGGGCCCGTCCGGCTCGGGCAAGACGACGACGCTGCGCATGATCGCCGGCTTCGAAGAGCCCACGAGCGGTCAGGTGCTCATCTCCGGGCGCGACGTCTCGGACCGCGCGCCTTACGAGCGCGACGTCAACACCGTCTTTCAGAACTATGCGCTGTTCCCGCACATGGACGTGTGGGACAACGTTGCCTATGGCCTGCGCCAGAAGAAGACCCCCAAAGGCGAGATAGAGCAGCGCGTCGACGAGATGCTCAACCTCGTGCAGATGTCGGCGTTCGACGAGCGCCTTCCCAACCAGCTCTCCGGCGGCCAGCGCCAGCGCGTCGCTGTCGCGCGCGCCCTCGTGAACCGCCCGAAGGTGCTGCTGCTCGACGAACCGCTCGGCGCGCTCGACCTCAAGCTGCGCAAGCAGATGCAGCTCGAGCTCAAGCGTCTGCAGCGCCAGCTCAACATCACGTTTATCTGCGTCACGCATGATCAGGAAGAGGCGCTCACGATGAGCGACCGCATCGCCATCATGCATGACGGCGTGCTTGAGCAGCTCGGCACGCCGCGCGAGATCTACGAAGAGCCGGCCAGCCGCTTCGCTGCGTCGTTCATCGGCGAGACGAACCTTATCGACGCGACGGTGTGTGCGACGCACGACTCTGGCGTCGAAGTGGAGCTCGCCTGTGGGGGGCGCGCCCTCGTCGCGCCTCTCGGCCACGGGAGCGACGCCCGCGAAGGCGAGCAGGTCTGCGTCTCGGTGCGTCCTGAGCGCCTGCGCCTGTCGCGTGAGCCCGTCGCGGGTTTCTCGGTGAGGGGCGTCGTGCGCGAGCCCGTCTACGTCGGCAGCGCCATCAAGCTCATCGTCGCGCTCGAGGATGGCAGCGAGGTGCGCGTCCAACGCCTGGCTGGCGACGAGGCGACGCTGCCCGAGGTCGGGGCCGTGTACCTGTCCTGGAAACCCGAGGACGCCCGCATCCTGCGCGCTGTCGGTTAGCTTCGTTCAACGAGATCTCGTCCGCTCCGCGCCGTTTGATCGCTGGGACGTCTGCCTGCACAAGGCGAGGGCGTCCGGCCTGAGCGGCGCGACAGGGCGGTAGAAAGGCGGTAGGCCATGGCACGAGCCAAGTGGGGAGGAGCCCCGTCGCCCGAGGAGCTGGCGGCGGGGAGAAGCGCGGGGGAGGGGCCGGCGGCGAGTTCGGCCACACCTGCGATCGCGGTGGGCGGAGGCGCGCCCGATCCTGAGCGCGCGGCGTCATCGCGACGCTGGCAGCTGCGCAACAACACGCTGCCGGCCATGCTGACGGTGGGCCCGCTGACGCTGTGGCTGCTGTTCTTCATGGCGATCCCGCTGCTCTACATCCTCGTCCTGAGCTTCTGCCAGGTCGACGACCACTACAACGTTGTGTTCCAGTTCACGCTTGAGAACTACGCGGCCCTCTTTGACCCGCAGTATCTCAAGATCTACGGCCAGTCGCTGCTCATCGCGGCTATCTCTACGGCTATCTGCCTTCTTCTGGCCTATCCGTTCGCCTATTTCATCGCGCGGACGTTCAAGAGCCGCAAAATGCTGCTCTACATGATGATCATCATCCCGTTCTGGACGAACTCGCTCATCCGCATCTACGGCTGGCGCACGATCCTGGGTGCTGGCGGCGTGCTGAACTCTGTGCTCATGAGCTTAGGTATCGTCAACGAGCCCGTCGAGTTCCTCTACAATCAGGGCGCCACCGTGTTCGGCATGGTGTACGACCTGTTCCCGTTCATGCTCCTGCCCCTCTACGCGGCTATCGAGAAGCTCGACCAGTCGCAGATCGAGGCGTCGCAGGACCTGGGCGCGCGCGGCCTGACGACGCTGCGCAAGGTCGTCGTGCCCCAGACGATGAGTGGCGTGTTCTCGGGCTGCATCATGGTGTTCATCCCGTGCCTGGGATACTTCTTCATCTCCGACCTGCTCGGCGGCGGCAACTCCGACGTCATCGGCAACCTGATCCAGCGCCAGTTCGAGGCAGCGAATAACTGGCCGCTCGGTGCGGCGCTCTCGGTGCTGCTCGTCATCATCACGCTGCTGCTCGTGAAGCTCTACCAGAAGGCCGGCGGCGACATGAAGAGCCTGGAGGTGTAGGACATGTCCCTGAAGAATCGCACGCGCAGGCGTCTGTTTAGCGGCTTTGGGGGCGTGTACTGCGCCCTGGTGTTTGCCCTGCTGTACCTGCCCATCGCTGTCGTCGTCATCAACTCGTTCAACGGGACGACCGAAAAGCCGTACCTCACGTGGGAGGGCTTCTCGCTGCGCTGGTACGGGGCCCTGTTCGACAACGACGCCCTGCTACGCTCATTCGGCAACACGATGGTGCTGGCGCTCACGACGATGGTCGTGGCCACCGTCATCGGCACGATCGCGGCCGTGGGCCTGTACCGCTACAAGTTCCGCGGGCGCAACCTCATCGACGGGCTGCTGTACATCCCCGTCGTCATCCCCGAGATCGTCATGGGCGTGTCGCTGCTCATGCTCTACGTCAAGACGGGCATCCCGCGCGGCATGGTGGGCCTCGTCATCGCGCACGTGACGTTCTGCGTGTCGTTCGTCATCTTTAACGTGCGGGCGCGCCTCGGCGGCTACGACTCGTCGCTCGAGGAGGCGTCCATGGATTTGGGCGCCGGGCGCCTCAAGACGTTCTTCAACGTGACGCTGCCTATGCTGATGCCGGGCATCGCGGGCGGCGCGCTGCTGTCGTTCACGCTGTCCATCGACGACGTCGTCGTGAGCTACTTTGTGTACGGCGTCGACGCGACGTTCCCGCTCCAGGTCATGACCTCCATCAAGGGCGGTGTGCGTCCCGACGTCAACGCGTTGTCGACGCTCGTGCTGCTCGGCACTATCTTGCTTGTCGTGCTGACGCAGAGCGACATCGTGCGCAAGGTGCGGGCGCGCCACCGCGAGCGCAGGCGGGCGGCGACGCTGGCAGCCTACGTGGCCGCGGGCGAGGTGGATGCCGCCGAGGCAGCACGGCTCGTCGACCCCGAGGACCTCGTCGAGCTCGAGGGCATCGAGGGCATCGAGCAGATCGAGGAGGCCGCGCGCGAGGCCGAGGCTCGCGAGGAGGGCGACGAGCTCGAGGACGACGTGACGTATACGGGCGAGAGCACAGGGGCCTCGCGAGACGATGCCGGCGCGGCTGCCGGGCGCGACGATCGGGAGGTGCTGTGATGTCGGGACGTGACGGGAGCTGGGCGTGTGGGTGGCGCCGCTCGCCGGGCGAGATCGCGGCGCGTGCCGCCGGGCGCCGGGCGGAGGGTGCTGCGGCAGAACGCGGCCTGACGAGGCGCTCATTCATGCGCGGCGCGGCGACGTGCGCTGCTGGGCTTGCGGGCGCGGCGGCGCTCGGCGGGCTGACGGGCTGTTCGACCGGGGGCGGCCCCGACGAGCTCAATGTGTACTGGTGGGCAGAGTATGTGCCGGAGGCGCTCGTTGAGGGCTTCGAGGAGGAGTTCGGCATCAAGGTCAACCAGACGTTCTTCAGCAGCAACGAGGACATGCTGGCCAAGGTGCGCACGGAGAACCCGGGTACGTACGACATCCTGATGCCGTCGGACTATATGGTCGAGGCGCTGTGGAACCAGGGACTGCTCGAGCCGCTCGACTACAGCCGCCTGCCCAACTTCAAGTACCTGGGCACGCAGTACCTCGACTGGGAGTCCGACCCGGGCAACAAGTATTCCATTCCCTACATGGGCAACTGCACGGCCATCGCTGTGAACCGCTCGCGCGTGAGCTCGCGGGTCGAGTGCTTCGCCGACCTGCTCGAGCCCGGCTTTGACGGGCGGCTCGTCGTGCCCAACGACGTGCGCGAGGTCATGTGCTTCTGCGCCTCGACGATTGGCCTGACGGGCAACGAGGTGGACGAGGAGAGCATCGCGCGGATTCGCGAGCAGGTGCTCAAGCTCAAGCCGACCGTGCGCCTGTACAACACCGATGACCCCTCGCAGTCGCTCATCACGGGCGACTGCACCGTCGGCGTGACGTGGACGGCCGAGATCGCGCTGGCGCAGCGCGAGAACCCCGACATCGAGCTCGTGTTCCCGACGGAGGGCTGCACGATCTGCACGGACAACTGGTGCGTGCCGGCGCAGGCCCGCCACTACGACAACGCGATGCTGTTCTTGGACTACGTCATGCGGCCTGACGTGGCGGCGTTGGCCTCCGAGGAGTATCCCTACGTGCAGTGCAACACGGAGGCTGTCAAGCTGTTGCCGCAGGAGGTGCAGGACAACCCGAGCGAGAACGTGCCGGCGGAGGAGTTCGAGCACGGGAACCTCATCCGGCTGCTCGGGCCCAAGCCGCTGCGTGCGTACGAAAAGATCTGGACGGAGCTCAAGGGGTAGGACGCGGGCTGCGACCCGTCTGCGGGCTGCGAGCGCATCGCCCAAGCGCAATTTCTTAGCAAGGCCCTCTATCTGCGGAAACGTCGTGTTCTTGCAGGTAGGGGGCCTTGCTGTTGCGTGCTAGAAAATTACGGTTGGGTGATGTGCTCCTGCCCGATGCTGAGCACGTTGCGCACGGCATCCTGAATGATGGGGATGGACGCGAGGCGCTCGGGGCCGAGTTGCTTGATCGTCGTTGTCCACTGGGGGAGCAAGGCGAGCACGCCTCCGAGCAGGAAGTCGAGGGATAGACGGCCTGCCGGCGAGAGGGCGCTCTCGTCGACGCCGACGATGTCGAGCCAAGCGGTACGTAGGGCGTTTCTCAAAATCCCAAGCAGCTCGGGCGTGCTATGGGGCCCGCACAACAGAAGGGCTCGCTCGATGCGTACAGGCATGAGGCCGTCGTGTAACCGGGCGGACAGGGCGTTTTCAAGGGCATCGAGCGGGGCTTGTAAGGTCATGACAAGCGCGCGCGGGACGTCTCCGTTTTCAAGCTCATGTTGGATTGCGTCCTGAGCGAGTGCGTTCATGTCGGAATAGTGGTAGTAAAATGCGTTTCTGTTGACGCCGGCGCGCTGTACGACGGCGCTGACCGTGATTTTATGGTACGTGTTCAGGGCGAGCTCATCCCAGAACGCCAGTTGCATCCGCTCTTTCGCAGTGGGCCCTACCTCGTCTTTTCTTGGTCGTCCCATGCAGCGCGATCCTCTCTCGAGACAATGATGCAGTTTTAAACTAGTCATCTTGTCGAATATTAGCCATTTAACTAGATAGTATGACCAATAAAATGTGACCCGTCAAGGAAGAGGCGTGCCTGTGGCGTGCCATGCGGACTTTGAGGAGGTCACACGTGTTCGAAAAGCTAGGAAAGGCGCGCTATGTCGTGCCGGTTGCTATCGTCGTGGTCATGAGCTGCTTTCTCTCGCTCATGTTCTATCCCATGATGCATATGCAGGCGGAGAACCTTCCATTTGCTGTACTCAACCTGGATGAGGGAGCCGAGACGCCCAAGGGCACTATGAACGTCGGTGAGCAGATGATCGACCGGCTCAGGGCGGCGAGCTCCGAGGCCGGAGCAGATGAAAGCGAGGCAGCGAGTCCTATTGCGTGGACGCAGCTCGGCGGCCAAGAGGAACTTGACGAGGCTCTCGCGAACAATGAGTACTACGGGGCTTTGGTGATCCCCGCCGGCTACACGGCTGCGCAGCTTGAACAGCAGCAGGCCGTTGAGGCTGCGACGGCTGCGGGAGAGGGGCAGGCTGTCGCGGCCGAGGACATCGCCGACCCCGCAGCTCTGACCGGTGCGGATGAGACCAGCCGGGCCGAGGTCGCGTCGGACTCGACAGTCCCGGTTGCCGCAGACGAATCAGCCGCGCAGCCTGTTGCCGATCCCGTCGAGACGCCGGTCGAGACGAACGCCGCGAGCGGTGTGGCGGCCCAGGCCTCTACGACGGGTGATGGGCCTTCTCAGGATGCGCCGTTCACGATGTATCTCAATAATGCGAAGAGCCCGCTCGTCGCAACGATGATGCGGCAGTCGCTTGCGGCGCAGTTTCAAGCACAGGGGCTCTCCGTTGACATGGAGGTCATACACACTGGCTCTGCGAGCAGCTCGTCTTCGACAGGTGGCATGATGTCGGCCGGCGGTGCTCAGAGCCTGAGCCTCATGGTCACGCCCGTCTATATTCTCAGCATGCTGGCCTCCATCATGATGGTCAATGCCATTGGGCCGAAGCGCACGGCGGGCAAGCGCGAGCGTGCCGTGGGCATCGGGCGCGAGGCGGCCTATGCCATCATTCTGTCTCTGCTCATTAGCGTGGCCGAGACCGTCATTCTTACCCAGGTTGCCAGCGTGGACGCCCCGGCGACGATCGTGCTGTTCTACTGGGGCACGAGTCTCTGCATCATGCTGTTCCTGCTGGGCCTGGCCAACGTCGCGATGCCGCTGGGCTATGTTGCTGGCATGCTTATGAACGGCTTGGGCATAACGTCGGCCATGTACCCGCCCGAGATGCTGCCGACGTTCTGGCACGATTGGATCTATCCGTGGGCACCGCACCACTTCATCAGCGAGGGGGCGCGCCAGGTGCTCTACATGGGCGGCGGCGTGTGGAATGACGGTATGCAGGGCCTGGCCATCTTTGGCCTTGCGGGCATCGTCCTGCTCGTGGTGGCGGCAGTTGTTCCGAGCGCGGTGCGATCCAAGCGCGAGCATGCCGAGGACGGAAGGCCTGCGATTTCCCGTGACGCTGCCATCGCCGCATAGGCTGAGAGAATTGCGTGTGGCCTTGACATGAGACGAAGGCCCCTGCCCGCGACGAGGCTGTCGCAGACAGGGGCCGCTGCTTTAGCTGGAAGAGGTGGCTGGGCATGTAAGCCGTGCCGGTTGAAAGGTGCGCTTCCCGCAGTGTCGACTCTCCTACGCGGCGCGCTTGCCATCCTTGTCGAGGAAGCGGTCGAAGTAGCCGTTCGTCTCGAAGAAGTACGGCGAATCCTTGCGCTTGAGCGTATTCTCGGGGATGAGGATCCACACGACGGCGATGATGGCGAGCACGCCGATGGCCATGAGCCAGTCCATGCCGCCGATCACCTGGCCCTGCAGGCTGTAGAGCGCGATGACGCCGATGGGGAAGAAGCCGAGGTAGGCCGTGATGGAGCCGGGGCCGTAGATCGTCGACTTGCCGGCGGACTGGAACGTGCGATAGCCCCAGATGCCAAACGCCGTGTGCGCGCACACCTCAAGGACGCAGAACGCCAGCGTGCCCATCACGAGGCCAGCGGGGACGTTGCCGCCCGTCGCGAGGCAGATGATGCCGAAGATGGCGTACATCACCGTCGTGCCGAGGTTCGTGAACATGTCCGAAGCGCGGCACATGGGGTAGCGGTCCGGCACGTCGGATCGATAGAGCACCCTGTTATACTGGTAGTTAAAGCCGCCGGGGAACACCCACTCCTCCACGACGTGCAGGGGGATGAGCGCGGCGATGGCGAATACGCACTTGAGAGCGGGCGACCACGTTTGCCAGTTGATCAGCATTGCGACGACTATGACGCCCGTGATGCAGCATCCCACCTTGATCCACATGCGATCGCACCACCAGTCGAAGCCCTTCTTGTTCGTGTCCATTCCCTGGGACCCTTTCCTGACTGCGGCACCTGGCGTTTTCCGCGGGATGCCGGCTTTCTGCGTATCTGTCGATACATTACGAGACTAATGTATCGAAGTGTGCTATTCTGAGACAAGAGTCTTAGAAGTTGTTGTACGGATCGCGCCAAAGTGTCTCGCAACGCGAGGAGTTGTTCTGGGGCGTCCGGAGAGGATGTGAAGCGTGTATCACATTTCGAAAGACAAGCGGGCGCGGAGATCTGCGTGGCTCATCTGGGAGGGGCTCGAGCGCTGCCTGGAGACAACGGAGCTCAAGAACATTCGCATCACTGATATCAATGAGGCATCCTACGTGAGCCGAGCGACGTTTTATCGGCTGTTCGACTCCGTGGAAGATGTGCTCGTCTATCGCTGTGACCAGATATTCGACGAGGTTGGCGAGGGTCTCGCTCGGCGGCGGTTTGCGTCGAATCGCGAGGTGTTCCTGTTTTTCGCGCGCACGTGGACCGAGCAGAAGACGTTGCTCAAGGCACTGGTTGACAACAACCTGATCGGCATCATCTACGACGCGCACCAGCGGCGCGGCGACCTCGTGCGCTGGCTCTATGTCGGCGGGGAGGACCTGTCGGAGCGAGACTACGATTATCTCGTCGCCATCCTCACGAGCATCATGCCAGCGGTCATGAGCGCATGGTGCGCACGGGGGCAGTCCGACAATCCCGAGGAGATCTACGAGGCGGTTGCACACGCGGTGGGTCTCGTTGCCGAAGGGTTGAAAGGCGAGGCGGCTGGCCGCGCGTAAGTCGGGGTTGGCTTGGTCCTTGCGAGCCTGGTCTGGCAGGGCTGTCGGCCAACTGCGCATGGGCCATCCTACGCCTGCGGAAGCCCTCTGTGCAGAAGCTGCGCGACGAAGAGGGCGAGGTCGGCCGGCTCCTCCTCCGCCCCCTGCTCGAGCCACTGGACGAGGACGTTGAGCATGGCTCCCGAGACGAAGTACAGCTCGAAGCGCTCGATGGAGGAGGCTGGCATGTCGCCGAGGCGCTCCTCGAGATAGCCGTCCATCATGTGCTGCAGCGTGGTCGTGAAACCGCCGTGGACGAGCGTCAGGATACGTTCGCTCTCGTCGCGCATGAGGGCGAGCGATCGGGCAAAGCCTGCGGCGAGCGCGCCCTCGTCCAAGAGTTTCTTGGCGGATGCCGCGGTGCCTGGTGAGGCATCTTCCTGGACGATGGCCCGGTGCAGCCCCTCCATGTACGCCTCTACGATGTCCTCTTTTGCCTCGAAGTTGCGATAGTACGTTATACGTGCCACGCCTGCCTCGCGCACGAGGTCGCTCACCGTGATTTCCGAGAAGCGCATGCGGCCCATGAGCGTGAACAGGGCGTTGACGAGGCGGTTTCGGGCCTGCTCGTTGCGCATGACGTTTCCTGCGAGGGCATTTTGTGGGCGGGATGTGTCGAAGCCGGCTCTCTTCGTGTCGACTCCTTGCATGATGTCTTTGCGCGCACCTGCCTTCACCTGCGACTCCTCTCTTGGTGAAACACCTCTGCTCCATATGACTCATCGCTGATACGTATTGTTTCATCAATGTGCGGATACATTATGTATCGGCAAGCAATTCGATGCAAGGGGCGTAGCGGTGCTGCCAGACGTGAGCCCCTGCGATGAGGCATGAGAGGAGTCGTGCTGTATGACGAACGGAATGGGAAGCGGCGAAGGGATGCGGATCGCGCAGGGGGATCAACCGGTTCCTGTGCGCCTGATGAATCGCCCGGAAGACTACGCGCGCATGGGCACGAAGCCGGGCGCCATCGAGGTGTGGGAAGATGGACGCCGCGACGACGATCGTGCCGGCGCATACGAGTGGTGGTACTTCGACTTCATTCTCGACGACGGCTCGACGGTGGTCATCCACTTCAACACGAAGGACAACACGACGATCGCCCAGGACGGCACGCTGCCCTCTGTCGTCGTGAAGATCACGGACGCCGAGGGCCGCGAGTTCAAGGACAACGTAGTGCTAAACACTGCGGATGCCCAGTTTGCTGAGGGGCGCTGCGATGTGCGCTTTGGGCCGCACTTCGTTGAGGGTGACCTGCAGACGTATCGCATCCACGTTGACCGTACGGAGGGCTCTAACGGTTCGGGTGAGGCGGGGATGTCTCCCGTGGGCGTCGACCTCACACTGGTAAGTACGTCGCGGCCCTGGCGACCCGGTGCGGGCGGCTTTGCGTTCGGTGAGGACGGCAAGGGCTACTTCACGTGGCTGTGCGCCGTGCCGCGTGGCACCGTGACCGGAACGCTGTACTACGACGGGGCTTCTCACGCGGTCAGCGGTGCTGGCTATCATGACCACCAGTGGGGCAACATGGAGCACAATGCCACGTGGGATCACTGGATCTGGGGACGCCAGGACTTCGGTGACTATGCGGCGCTCGTGTTTGACATTGGGACGCAGCGGAGCTTTGGCTACGAGCGTCTGCCGATGTTCTTCCTCGAAGACGCCGACGGCAACCTCGTGATGCAGGATCTCGACACGCCGCAGTGCACGTTCTTGGAGGAGTACGTCGAGCCACTGTCGGGCAAGACGTATCCCAAACGCATCGAGTACGTATTCCGCGACGGCGCGAGGACTGCTGCGTGGACGATCGCGCTCAAGCGTGAGCTCGAGGCGCGCTATCCCACGGGTGCCCTGCCCGAGCCGGTTCAGGCTGCGCTGCGCCAGCGTGACCTGCAGCCCTCGACGACGCGCAACGTGGGCGAAGGAACGCTCGTGCTCGAGGACGGCGATGCGGGCGAGTCGGCCCGGGTTGAGCGCTCGGGCGAGCTCATCTACGAGTTCGTGTACATGGGCACAACAGTGCGCGCCAAGATGGAGCATGACCCGCGTCGATAGCGCTGACCTGCGGCGGATGGTTGGTTGCCTGCGAATCTGGCGATTCGGGCGGAACGGGAAGAGGCTGCGGTATGCGTGTGCTTGTGAGAAAAAGCGGCGGCTATGCGTGTGAAGAGCGCACGAATCCGCAGCCGGGTAAGGGCCAACTGCTTGTGCGCGTGGCGTGCTGCGCGCTTAACAGGGCGGACTTTGCGAGTGAGTCACTGCTGACAAAAGGGCAGGGTCGTGGGCTCCGACGTTGCGGGGACGATTGTCTCATGCGGTGCGAATGTGGACGGCTTTGCACCGGGGGATGTCGTGTGCGGTGTGACGCCGGGGCTTGCGGGGGGGCGCTGCCGGGCTTGCGGTGCTCGATGCACGATGGGCGACGCCCGTGCCCGAGGGGATGCCTCTCGAGGAGGCGGCGGCCCTGCCATCGGCGAGCGTCACGGCTTACGCGGCGCTGAGCAAGGTCGGCGCGTCGGCGGGTGCGGATACGTTGCCGGAGCTCGCGGGGAAGCGCCTGCTCGTGTGCGGGGCGTCGGGTGGCGTCGGCCAGTATGCCGTGCTGCTGGCGATCGCGCTCGGGGCTGAGGTGACGGCGGCATGCAGTGCGCGCAACTTCGAGATAGCGCGGGCGTGCGGGGCGAAGTGCACTGTCGACTATGGCGGAGGGGTCCTAAAGGGCGTCCCGGACGG
Source organism: Coriobacteriia bacterium (assembly GCA_018368455.1). Lineage (NCBI taxonomy): Bacteria > Bacillati > Actinomycetota > Coriobacteriia > Coriobacteriia bacterium. The sequence continues at coordinate 31,602 of JAGZEG010000012.1, read as the reverse complement.
CATGGCCGACGCGGCGATCGGCGTGAACGGACGGACGCCGGCGCGGGAGTTCGCTCGCGTGCTGCGTCCGGGCGGAACGTTCGTGCTGCTGGGCACGAGCCTGGCGAGCCCTGGCGTGTTGACGCTGCCACTGAGAGGGAAGCGCCTGAAAGTGGCGCTGTTCTTCTCGCAGATTGGCAAAGGTGTGCTGCCGCGGGTGGTACGGGCCATGGCAAGCTCGGGGTTGCATCCGGGCCTGCAGGTGCTTGACGGCCTGGGCGCGGCGATGCGGGGACTTCCCGACATCGTGCGGGACCATCCGCGTGGCAAGGTCGTCATCCGAGTGTAGGGGCTATGCCGTGGAGTGCGGGACTCCCTGAAGATGGGGAGCCTGCGTATGCCCGCGGCGATGGTCGATTGCCTTAGAGCTGACTTCAGGGGGTACGATTCCTGGCGAGGAGCGAATCGGTCGCCCCGGAAGAGTGAGGAGGCTCACCATGGGCAAGAAGCTCGTTGCGTATTTCTCTGCCAGCGGCGTGACGAAGGCGCTCGCGCAGCGCCTGGCCGCGGGCATCGGGGCCGACCTCTACGAGATCGTGCCAGAGCAACCCTACACCGACGCCGACCTGGACTGGACGAACAAGAAGAGCCGTAGCACGATTGAGATGCAGGATCCCTCGTCGCGCCCGGCCATCGCCGGTGAGTTGCCTGACCTGGGCGGCTACGACGAGGTGCTCATCGGCTTCCCGATCTGGTGGTACACGGCGCCAACGATCATCGACACGTTCGTGGAGGGCGCCGACCTTGCGGGCAAGAAGGTCGCGCTGTTCGCGACGTCGGGCTCGAGCGGCATGGGGAAGTCCCAGGACACGCTGAGCGCCCTGGCGCCGGATGCTACGTGGGTGGGTCAGAAGCGCTTCGAGGCAAATGCCTCCGAGAACGAGCTGACCGCATGGGCTCAGGGACTCGGGCTGTAGGGGAACTGTTTGGTGTCGGCGGGGCACAAAACATAATGGTGGGGCGCAAAACGCGGTTCTGCTAGGTTTTGCGAAACGGGGCTCCCAAATTGGCCCCGAAATTCGGTTGTGCTAGGTTTGCGCGGGTTGGTTTGGGTGCGGGAGGCCCTGTTGCACAAAGAACCCGCAGGTAGATGAGGCGCGGGTTGCATGTTGGCTCGATTTTGACTCGCGAATGGCCGCGCAAACCTAGCACGAACGCAAATCGGGGCCAGATTCGGCCTGCCGTTTTGCAAGACCTCGCACAACCGCGAGATGCGCCCAAGACGCACGCGGCCCTACTCTGTCTGCCTCCACCGCTCGAGGGTGGGCAGGACGGCGCCGAGTAAGGAGGCTGACTCGTCGACGGTCCAGCCCATCGCCTCGGCCATGCGCGGGGCGCAGTCCTCGATCATCTCGTCCATGGTGGTCTCGTACGTGTAGGCGCCCTTGTCGTAGCACCACTTGCAGTAGTCGTGCGTCACGGAGCCGTCGGCCTCGTGGGCGTACTGGTCGGATGCAGTGAACATCATGCCGCAGCTTTGGCAGTAGTGCTCGGGCATCTCGAGCAGGCTGGTGATGGGCACGTCGAGCGCGAGTGCGATGAGCTTCGTCATGTCGATGCCGGGCGAGGTCTCGCCGGTTTCCCAGCGACTCACGGCCTGTCGCGTGATGAAAAGCTTGCGGGCAAGATCTTCCTGGGTGAGTCCTCGCTCGCGGCGCAGCTGGGGCAGCACGTCTTTGATGGCCATGGGGCGCTCCTGTCTCCTTCGGGGGTTTGTGCGCTTGGGTTTGTGCTCCCCCTAGTGTAGGCGGCTGATCCCGCGTGGTCACGCAACGAGTTGTTGCACGCGGCGGTTCCTGTGCTTTTTGGGCTCCCCTGAGACGAAGCCGCCCCTGAGGGGCTACGTCCCTCGGGGGCGGTGCGGTTGTGCGGGGGTGTCGTTTTGGCGTGCAGCCCTTGTGGTGGCGCCGTGTGAGAGATCCGTCCCCGGGTCGCATGCCTGCTATCGGATGAAATTCGTCGCCGGCCCAGCCTCAGTTGCAGGCGGCGTGATGCCGGTAGCGCGGCCTGCCTCGATGCAGCGAAGCATCCAGGCCATGTTGCGCGCCAGGATGCGCATCGTGCGCAGACCCTCCTCGTCGTGCTCGACCTCCTCGGCCGTGTTGCCGTGCACCATGTTCCAGTAGCGCGAGCTCACGATGGGCATCTGGTTGATCGTAAAGAACTTGTTGATGTCCTCGAACGCCGCCGTGGTGCCGGCGCGCCGGGCGCTGACGATGGCGGCTGCGGGCTTGAACGCAAACGAGCTCGGGTGGCTGGCTCGACCGTCGGAGTAGAACAGCCGGTCCATGAAGCCGAGCAGCGAGGCTCCGGCGTGGGCGTAGTGCACCGGCGCGCCGAACACGAAGCCGTCGGCCGCGGCAGCCAGCGGACGAAACTCGTTGACCTTGTCCTTGAAGACGCACTCGCCACGCGTCGAGCACCCTTGGCACGCTGCACAACCGCCGATGGGCTTGGCGCCAATCCAGTAGATCTCGCTGTCGACGCCCTCCGTTGCGAGCGTCGCAGCGATCTCCTCGAGCGCGCGGTTCGTGCAGCCGGCCTTGTGTGGGCTGCCGTTCACAAGCATGACCTTCATGGTGGGGCTCCCTCTCCTTGGTTGTGGATTGCGGCCCCATTGTAGGCGCGCGGGCTGTGGAGTGCACGTTCGTGCTACCGCGTGCGGGGCTCCCTGGGCACGCGCGGTGTCTTGAGGCGGAACAGGCCGTGCTGGTTGCAGTAGAGGTAGAGCCAGCCCGAGCCGCGCATGGGAAAGCGCGCCTCGGCGGCCTGCTCGGGGTAGAGCTTCTTGATGGTGACGGCGTCGCTCGTGACGTAGGCCATGAAGCTGATGTAGTGCGTCTTCGTCATCGGGTGGTCGAGCGTGAGGTACCAGTCGTTTTCGACGCGTTCGATGGTGAAGGCGTGAGCGTCACCGTCGCCGGGTTCTTCGGCCTCCTGGGGCAGCAGTGTGCTCCCGCAGCAGGTGAACGACCCCTCGCCCAAGGAGTGGACGACGTTGCCGCACAGAGGGCACACGTAGAACGTCGAGCGCAGCATGTTGCCCGCGCGGTTGGCGTTCGTGCGGACGTCGCCGGTGAGCAGCTCGGCCACTGAGACGCCGAGCGCCTGGGCGAGCGGCTCCACGAGCGTGATGTCGGGCAGGCCGCGGGCGGTCTCCCACTTCGAGACGGCCTTGTCGGTGACGCCGAGGGCCTCGGCCAGGGCGCGCTGTGTCAGGCCGCGCCCCTCGCGCAGCGTGCGGATGGTGTCGGCGGTGAGGTAGGTGCTCATGGGATCCTTTCGGGTTTGTGGTGAGGCCAGCTTCTTTAGGATGGGCGAGCGGGTGCGGAACGGTGGGCCCGGGTGGCCTCCGTGTGCTCGCAGGGCTCATTATCGGATGAGAGACGCCTCGCTGGTACCTACTGAGCGTGGAGTTCCGGGGTGCGAGTGGGCCGGTGGTACTTGCATGCCTGATAATGGCGCGCGGTAGACAGGGTTACAAACATCAGGGAGACCCCATGGCGCGCTATGACATCGACCCGCAGCTCGCGAGCCTGGCTCGCATGAAAGGGCCGTTCAACAGGCTGACGATTGCGGCGAGCATCTTGGTGCAAGGTCGTCTGCTCGATCGCGAGCGCTCCGATGACGCCATGCGCGTGACGCGCGTGGACATCCCGGCACGCGACGGGGCGACGGTGCCCGCGCTGCTGTACGAGCCGGCGACGCGTTTTTCGCGAGGCTGCCTGCTCTACCTGCACGGCGGGGCGTTTGCGATGAAGGGCGCCGCCTACCATTACCGCCTTGCGCGTGCCTACGCTGAGCGAGCGGGGTGCTCCGTGCTGTACGCGGACTATCGCCTCGCGCCCCGGTATCCGTTCCCGACGCCTCTCTACGACTGCCTCAACGCGCTGATCTGGCTGCTGGAGCGTGCGAGCGATCTGGGCATCGATCCCGCGCACGTTGCGGTGGGCGGCGACAGCGCCGGCGGGGCCTTGGCAGCCTCGCTGTGCTTCGTGGCCCGCGATGAGCTTGGCTTTGTGCCGTGCGCTCAGATGCTTGCGTACCCCGTGACCGATCGTGCGGCGGAGGGTGAGTCCATGCAGCGCTTCACGGACGTCCCGATGTTCAACGCGCGCCAGGTTCCGGCGATGTGGCGCTTCTATCTCGGGAGGGAGGGGCGCCGTAGCTCCGAGGCGGAGCGGCTGCTCGCCGAACACCCAGAGTACGCTGCGCCGATGGACGTGTCCGACGCCCGGCTTGTGGGGTTGCCGCCCACCTATGTGGAGACGTGCGAGTTCGATTGCCTGCACGACGAGGCGCTCGCCTATGCGGGGAGGCTGGCGGGTGCCGGCGTTTCCGTGGAGGTTAACGAGACGCACGGCACCGTGCACGGCTACGACTTCGTGTTCGATTGCGCTCTGACCCATGACGCCATCGAGCGCCGTGTCACTTTCTTGCGCGCCGCGATGGGAGCGTAGGGAGTCGGGGTGCCGGGAGCCCGCGCTGAGGGCGGCTTGCGGCAAGAATCCGCTTTGGTGCGGCGTTTGCTAGAGCGAGCTGGCAAGAAATCGCCCTAGCGCGGTGCTCCTCGAGAGGCGCGCGCGTTTTCCTACGCGCGGCTCGCCTTCAGCCGTATGGTGCAGACGATCATGAGTGCGAGCAGCGCCAGCGAGATGGCAAACGACGCCGCCAGCCCCGCGCCGAACGTGGGCAGCGCCGTGACGAGCACGCCGAACACGGCGATGCCGATGGCGCCTCCCACCTGGCGCATCGTGTTGAAGACGGCGCTTGCGATGCCGGACTGCTCCGGCGCGGCGCAGCGCAGGACGAGGTTGGCCAGGCAGGGTGTCGTGATGGAGCCGCCAACTCCTGCGAAGCACACGCCAGTCGCGACGCTGACGACGTCGAGCGCACCCGTCCCAGAGCAGATCGCCAACAGCGCATAGCCACACACCATGGACGCGATGCCCACGAAGATGGTGAAGCGCACACCACGCGCACCCGAGAGCCGGTCAGATGCCAGATTGCCCCCGATGGCGATGATGGCTGACGGAACGAACGCGAGGCCGGCGGTAAGCGGCGCGAGGCCCAGCTCCTGCTGCAGGAACAGCGTGCAGAGGAAGATGAGGCCGTTCCAGTTGAGAATCATCGAGAAGCCGCCGAGCAGGGCCACGCGCATGCCGGGCGAGCGAAACAGCGAAAGCGGCATCATGGGGTGCTGAACGTGGGCCTGCGAGACTACGAACGCAATGCATCCCAGCACACCAGCGACGAGCATCCCCACCACAAGCGGGGAGCCGAAACCCTCCGAGCCGCCCTCGATGATGCCGCCGACGAGGCAGCCCAGCCCTACGATGGCCAGCGCCTGGCCTATGGCGTCAAACGGCGCACGTGTGCGCCGGGAGGGGCCCAGCCGCAGGCAGAGCATCAAGATGACGACGCAGATGGGGATGTTGATCGAGAAGACGAGGCTCCAGTGGATCGGCACAAGCAGGCCGCCGAGCAGCGGCCCTGCGGCCGTTGCCGCTGAGCCGCCGACGCCCCAGATGGCGAGCGCTCGGCGACGGTCGGCCTCGCGGGGGTAGGCCTCGTTGATGACGGTCATCGACGAGGGCAAGATGAGGGCCGCCGCCACGCCGAGCAGGGCGCGGCCCGCAACGAGCACGGCGATGCTGCCGGCCAGGGCGCACACGAGCGAGCTTGCCGCAAATGCCGCCGTGCCCAGGGCAAAGACGCGTCGGGCGCCCAGGCGGTCCGAGAGGTTGCCCGCAAGAAGCAGCAGCGTAGCGAAGGGTAGCGTGTAGCCGTCGACGACCCACTGCTGCGCCGTCATGCCGCCGCCGAGCTCGGCCGAGATGGCGGGCAGTGCGATGTTGGTGATGAGGATGTCCATGCAGGCGAGGAACATCGCCGCCGATGCCGCGAGCATGGCGACGGGGTTGAAGCTGCCCTGTGCGGTGCGGGAGCTTGTGCGGGAGACTCTGGACAACGGGGGCTCGATTCCTTGGGAGTTGGTCGGGGGCGCCGATTCTACTCGTGTACCTTTACGCCGTAGCGCATGCGCACGGACTCGACGCTTGCATGACCGATAAACGCACTTTTGCCGGTATCGAGCGCTGCGATGCGCGCCATCTCGTCCTCGCTCAGCGAGAAGTCCCAGATGACGGCGTTCTCCCGCATGCGTTCCGCATGGGTTGACTTTGCGAGCACGATGTTGCCGAGCTGCAAGTTCCAGCGCAGCGCGACCTGGGCGGTGCTCTTACCGTGCGCGGCGCCGATCTCCGTGAGCACGGGGTTTGCGAACAGCCCGTGTCGCCCCTCGGCAAACGGACCCCACGCCTGTGCCTGCACGTTGAACTCGTGCATCGTTGCAAGGAGCTCGGTGCGCTGACAGAACGGATGGATCTCAACCTGGTCGATCATCGGGGCGATGCGGCTGCCCAAGCACAGGTCGGCCAGGCGCTCCTCGCCGAAGTTGCAGACGCCGATGGCACGGACTCGCCCAGCGCGGTAGAGCTCTTCAAGGGCGCGCCAACTACCGTAGTAGTCGGAGAGCGGCTGATGGACGAGGTAAAGGTCGAGGCAGTCGAGGCCGAGCTTTGCCAGCGATGTCTCGAAGGCCCCCATCGTGGCAGCGTATCCCGCATCCTGCACCCACACCTTCGTGGCGACGAACAGCTCGTCGCGCGCGACGCCCCCACGCTCCAGGGCGTGGGCGATGCCGCATCCGACGGCCTGCTCGTTGTAGTAGGAAGCTGCGGTGTCGATGAGGCGATAGCCGGCGTCGATGGCGTCCTCGACGGCTTGGGTGCATTGGTCGACATCGGGGATTTGGTAGACGCCGAAGCCCAGGCGCGGCATCTCGACGCCGTTCGGAAGCGTAACGGTAGGGGAGAGCTCGTGGCTTACAGACGGCATGGGGCATCCTTTCCGAATGACGGAACCTCTGAGCGTGCGGTTTAAAGGGTAGATGCGTGCGGCCGGCTTCGGAATACCCGATGATGAGCAATGGTATTAACTAAAACCTTATACTGGATGCCTCTGTGCAAAGAAGGGAGAAGAGTGCCGCTTTACGACAGAAGGCTTGAAGCCATCGTGGTCGCCGCCGAGCTCGGAAGCCTTTCGAAGGCTGCCGAGCGGCTGAGTATCTCCGTGCCGGCGCTTGCCAAGCAGGTCAGTTCGTTCGAGGCGGAGCACGGCGTGACGCTGTTCGACCGCACGCGCCGGGGCGTGACGCTGACGCCTGCCGGGTCGTCGCTCGTCGAGGACGCGCGCTCGCTCATGCGGCAGTCCGACGACGCACTGCGCCGGGCGCGAGAGCTCGCGGGCCGGGGCGGGCAGGCGGTGCGGCTCGGGGTCTCGCTCATGTGCCCGGGGCGTAAGGTGCTTGAGCTGTGGCCGCAGGTGCATGCCCTCGACCTCACGCTCAGGCTCGAGCTCGTGCCTGTCGGCGACATCTATGACGCGCGCCTCGACGTCGTGGGGAACTTGGGGCGCGATATCGACCTCATCCTGACGAGTTGGTCGCCCGTGCGGTGGGAGGGACGCTGCGGGGTGCAGCCGATGGGCGACGCCGCGCTCGCTATCGACGTGCCGCGCCAGAGTCCGCTGGCTACGAAGAGGGACCTGCGGGTCGAGGATCTCGCGGGTGTGCGCGTCCACGCGTTGCGCCACGCGAGCGAGGGGGCGGACGCTCTGCGCGACGAGCTTGCCGCGGTGCCGTCCGTCGAGGTTGTCGACGTGGAGACGTATACGCTCGGGCTGTTCAACGAGTGCGCCGAGGAGGGAGGGGCCCTCGTGACGTCGGGCTCGTGGAGCGGCTTACATCCGATGCTCGTGAGCGTGCCGCTCGTGCCGGAGCACCGTGCCGCCTGCGCCCTGCTCTACGCTCGTGACCCCGCGCCCGGCGTGACGCGCTTCCTCGCGGCGCTGTCTGCCGTGCTGGCGGGGTAGGGCGCGGCCCCCGACGCCCGGGCGTTCGCGCGCAAGGGTGATCTTGCTCGCGGTGTGGTTCCGCCTGCGTATGCCGGCATCGCGATGCGGCATCAGCTGTGCCCACTTCGCCGTCTCCGGAGCCCCGCACGGCCTCGAGGGCGCTCACGCCTGGGCGCGAATTGCGGATGTGCGAGGTTTTGCAAAATGGGCTCCTGAAATTGGGCGCGAATTGCGGCTCTGCCAGGTTTGTGGCGCCGGTTTTCTTGACGCGGATCTCTGCCCGGCAATCCCCAAGCATCCTACCTGCAGGTTTGCTCATGGCACCTTGAGGGGCACGCGTCCGAGCCCGTTGCAAACCTTGCACAGCCGTGATTCGCGCCCATTTTCACGCCGACATTTCGCACAACCTCGCACAATCGAAAACTGCGCCCATTTGGCTGGCGAGGGCGGGTCTTACTGCTTTCGAAGCGACGCGCCGTGCCCCCTCTCGTCTAGCCAGGCATGGGTGTAGGATGGGGCCGCGTTCTCTTGCGGACCGAAAACGGATGTCATGCAGGCGAGGGGGTCACACGAATGACAGTGCGCGTATGGGGTGTGGGCGTGCGGAGGCCGGGCTCGCCGATATCGACTGGCCTTGCGACGCTCGCCGTGGCAGTGGCGCTGGGTGGCGCAGCGGGGTGCTCGCTGCCTGGTGCGGCGCCGTCGGGTGCGAGCGACCAGCCTGCGGTGACCTCCTCGATTGCGAGGGACTCTGCCTCGGCAGATTCTGCGAGCACGGAGCCCAGCGCGGCACCCGCGGGCAGCATCGCTTCCGTTGCGGTGCGCTCGACGGTCGACGAGTACTCGTGGACCGAGCTCTCCCAGCTCGCACAGGCTATCTCCGCCGCGCCTGACGACGCCGCTGGCCAGGCCATCGCCATCGAGCACCACCTGTGCAATGCCGATGGCACGCTCGATGGCACGCAGGTCAAGATGCTCCATCTCGAGGGCGTTCCGGGAGACCCGGCAGGCATTCCCGTCCAGATCGTCGGCTTTCGTCACGACGACCGTGCGGATGGGGCGGGCAAGGCCGGCATCAGCTTCATGTATGCAAACGCCGACATTGCGTTCTATATGAACGATGACGGCGACGAGGATCCCTATACCGACTCGAACGTTGGCGGTTGGGAGGCCAGCGGTATGCGCAACGTGCTGCCTGGCGTTACGCTGAAGTTCTTCCCATCCGACTTGAAGGACCTCGTTGTGCCGGTGAACAAGCTGACGAACAACGCCGGGGTCGATGCGCCGCGCGAGTCGACCGACGCCGAGACGCTGCCGTTCCAGCCGGTTGACCCCGCTGCCATAACGGTGACGTCCGATCGCGTGTGGCTTCCCTCCGTGGCCGAGCTCGTTGACCCCGCGACGCTGCCGCTTGGCCAGCAATACATCGACGCCTACGCGCCGGAAGGCTCGCAATACCAGCTGTTCGCCGATCTTGGCACGCGGGCGTATGAGGACTGGTCGGGTGACCCCACGCTCATCAGAGTGATGGCAGACGGCGATGAAGCGGAGCCGGTGGATTGGTGGACGCGCTCGCCGGTTCCGGGCGTCGGCCACAGCTTCACGGGCGTCAGCCGCTATGGCGTCATCGGAGGTGGCTACGCGGCGAGTCTGGAGCTGTGCATCGTGCCGGGGTTCTGCCTGTAAGCAGAGGCGTATTGCGCATTGAGGTGGCCCGCAGCTCATGCTGCCCAGACTGCGGGCCACCTTGTCTTACTCCCCGAAGTATCCCGCGATCTGTTCCATGCGGGTGCTCTGCGCGACGCCGAACGGGCAGCGATCGTCGCAGTGGCCGCAACCGATGCAGTCCGAGGCGTGCAACTCGAGCGTGCGGTAGTGGTCGGCCGCGAGCCCGTCGCCAAGGCGCGCTAAGTCGTAGTACTTGTTGGCCAGGCCGATCTCGATGCCCTGCGGGCAGGGTTGGCAGTGGTTGCAGTAGACGCACGATGGCTCGCTGGAGCGCGGCGCGAGCTCGCCCAAAACTCCGTAGTCGCGCTCCCGGGTGCTGGTGTCGAGGTAGCTCAGCACGTCGCGCAGGTCCTGCTCGCCGCGCACGCCGGGCAGAACCGTGAGCACGCTGGGCCTGTCCAGCGCGTACTGGATGCACTGCGCTCGCGTGAGCGCCTGGTCGAACGGGGAGAGCTTGCTGTCGAGTAGTTGCCCGCCAGCGAACGGCTTCATGACGGAGATGCCGACGCCCGCTGCCTCAAGGGCGCGGTAGAGCTCGTAGCGCTCATCGACCGCGCCCTTGCCGTATTCGGAGGCGTCCGTGTAGTCATAGAGTGGGTTGATGGAAAACATCGCGAGGTCCATGACACCGGTTGCGAGCAGCCGGCGGGCGATGTGCACCGAGTGCGTGCTGAACGCCAGGTGGCGGATGACGCCCCGGCGCTTCATCTCGCAGGCGTATTCCCAGATGCCACCCGTCATGACGGCGTCGAGGTCCTTGTCCTCGTCGATGCAGTGGATGAAGCCGAAGTCGGCATAGTCCGTGTCGAGCGACGCCAGGCGACGCTCGAACTCCCGCTTGGCGAGGTCGGCATCGGTCGTCCAGCCGTAGTTGCCGCTCGTGTACTCGGCGCCGATGTGCACCTGCAGGTAGACGTCGCGCCGTCGCCCGCGCAGCACGTTGCACATGCCCTCGTAGGGAGCGGCGGTGCCCGGAATGAAATCGAAGTAGTTGATGCCGGCGTCCAGAGCTGCGCCGATGGTCCTCTCGACCTCCTCCGTGCTAGCGTTGTGCAAGCCTCCCGAGCCCAGGCCGATGACGCTGATGTGCTCGCCTCCGTGCGGCAGCGTGCGGTAGATCATACCCATGTGCGTGACGCTCCCTCTCCCATATGCTTGCTGTACCTCGGGTGACACGCTAGTCCGAAAACAAGCCTATCTTCTGGAGCCAGCTCAAAGTCAAGGGAGTGGAGAGGCGAAGGAGCCTCCGTCCACGAAGTGCCCATGGGGCTCTGGCGCGCTGCGCAGCAGTTTATGCGGGCTGCACAAACCGGATATTCCGCCGGCGCGGTGCGCGTGGGATGCTTATAGAAACCTTGCATGTGAGTGGGCTCCAAGGTGTTCAATGGACATCCTTGCGGCGCGGCGTCCTGAATGCATGCCGGGAAGTCGGCCCGTTCTCGGCGCATCTCTCGCGTCCGCCGGTGCTACCAGTGAAAGGAAATCCCATGGCCTCTGACAGCGCTTCCGATCCTCGGCCCGCAGAGCCGCACGTCACCGATGCGGCACGCGCCTACCTTGGTCGTATGTTCCCGCAGGGCAACCCGATGCTCGACGAGCTTGCCGCGACGGACCCCGAGTTCATCGAGCGCTTCCAGAACTTCGCGTTCGACGAGGTCGTTCGTGAGGGCGCTCCGGAGGGAGACGAGCCGCTCGACGACCGCACGCGTTTCCTCTCCCTGCTTGCGACGCTGCTGGGCTGCCAGGGCATCGACGAGTTTCGCGCCCTGCTGCCAGCGGCGCTCAACATGGGCATCACGCCGGTCGAGGCGAAGGAGGTTGTGTACCAGGCGACGGCCTATCTGGGTATCGGACGCGTGGCTCCGTTTCTCGCGGCGACGAATGCCGAGTTCACGGCACGTGGTGTCCAGCTGCCGCTACCTGCCCAGGCCGAGACGGAGCCGACGTTCGAGAGCCGTGTGAGCGCCGGCGAGGCCAAGCAGGTCGAGTTCTTCGGCGAGGGCATGGTCGGCTTTGCGGCGGGCGGTAACCCGGAGTATCCGCAGATCAACCGTTGGCTCTCGGCCAACTGCTTCGGCGACTGGTACACGCGCGAAGGCTTATCGGGCGCGGACCGCGAGCTTGTGACGTTCTGCTACCTCGCGGCGCAGGGCGGCTGCGAGCCCCAGCTCACGAGCCATGCGCGCGCCAACATGCGCGTCGGCAACGACAGGGCGCTGCTGCTCAAGGTTGTCAGCGCCAACGTGCCCTATATCGGGTACCCGCGCAGCCTCAACGCCATCCGTTGCGTCGAAGAGGCTGCGAAGGCATAAGGCGTCTGTGCTGCGACTCCGCGTCCAGCTGGCAAGATCTACTAGAACCTACTGAGGAGGCATCTCATGCGCATCGCGGAGGCAGCCGAGAAATATGGGATCAGCGCGGACACGCTGCGCTACTACGAGCGTGCGGGTCTGCTTCCCCACGTGCACCGCTCCGAAAGCGGCGTGCGCGACTACAGCGAGGAAGACTGCGCGCGTATCGAGTTCGTGAAGTGCCTACGCTCGGCCAACGTTTCCATCGAGGCGCTGGCCCGGTATATGCGCCTCATGGAGAGGGGCGATGAGACGATCGAGGAGCGCAAGGCCATCCTCGTCGAACAGCGTGAGGAGGCGCGGGCGCGGCTGGCGGAGCTTCAGGCTGGACTTGATCGCCTCGATTACAAGATCGCCCACTATGACGAACTGATCGCCCATGCCGGCGGAAGGCCGAAGGCCTAGTTTTGCCGAGCGTTCTCCGCAGAAAAGGAGGCACGACATGGAAGACCGCTCTCTGGACCGACGCTCGTTTCTCGCCACTGTTGCGGTTGGCGCCGGCGCCGCGGTAGGCGGTGCGCTTGCTGGGCGCGGTGGCGCTGCCCGTGCCACCGAGGCATCGCGGGCGCAGGGCGAGGGTGCCCCCGCCGCCAGTTCCTCCGCGCATGCGGACGACGCTGCGAATGCCGGTGCCTCGGCGTCGGGGGATGCCCGGGGGAGGGCGGCCTCGTCATCTGATCGCGCGGTTCCGCGTGTCTACTTTACAGGCGACATCGGCCCGGCGGGTCTCGTGCGTGCTTTCGAGGCGCTGGACTTCGAGCCGCAGGGGCGCGTCGCCGTCAAACTGTCGACTGGCGAGCCGGGCGGGAACAACTTCTTGCAGCCCGACCTCATTGCCGACCTCGTGAGCGGCCTGAGCGCCACGATCGTCGAGTGCAACACGGCATATGGAGGAGGGCGCGGCTCGACGGAAGCACATCTCCAAGTTGCGGCCGACCACGGCTTCACGGCGATTGCCGACGTCGACATCATGGATGCCGACGGGGAGATGGCGCTGCCGGTGGAAGGCGGCACGCACCTCAGCGAGGACATGGTGGGCGGTCACCTTGCCGAATACGACACGCTCGTGTCGCTCGCGCATTTTAAGGGGCATTCGATGGGCGGCTACAGTGGCGCCATCAAGAACTGTTCCATCGGCATCGCGTCACGCGCGGGCAAGCTGCTCATCCACAGCGCGGGGCAAACGAGGGATCACTGGGTCTCGGCAGAGCAGGATGACTTTCTGGAGTCCATGGCCGAGGCGGCGAAGGCGGTTGCCGACCACATGGGCGAGCGCATCTGCTACGTCAACGTCATGAACCGGCTGTCGGTGGACTGTGACTGCGACAGCAGCCCGGCCGAGCCCGAGATGGCAGACATCGGCATCCTGGCCTCGCTCGACCCGGTGGCGCTCGACCGCGCCTGCCTCGACCTTGTGTACGCGGCACCCGACGGGGCGGCCCTCATCGAGCGCGTCGAGTCGCGCAACGGCGCCCACGCGCTCGAGCACGCCGAGGCGCTGGGGCTTGGGGGCCAGACGTACGAGTTCGTCAGCCTGGACGCGAGGTAGGAGGCGCAGCTACTTCGGGGATCCCCCCGTCGCGTTTCCGCCGGATGGGCGGGGGTATAGGTGCCTGCCTGCGGCTCAGGGGCACGCCTTTTTGTCTGTTGCCTCTGGCTGGCTTGCCGAACGCGTGGGGCATCTGCCGCCCGAGACCGTCGGGTGGGGGCTCATTGTGGCGGCGTTTGCTCAGAGAAGGACAGAAACCCGCTCTGCTGGCCAAAACACCCCTGCTTTGCGAGGGGATGGGGCGTCTTCAGGCTGCAAAAGCCCCCTCGACTGCCTGGCGATCGGAGCTTACCTGCGGTTTTCCTTCCGGTGATGGGCGTTGCGGCCTCGGAGGACTCGCAAAGCAGGGTAGTTTTGGCCAAACAGACGGGGTTCGGTCATTCTTTGGCGTCCTGTGCGACCTACACGGGACGTTTCGATGCCCTGCGGCCCTCACTTGCGTTGGGCGATGGCCGCAGTTAGGGATCCGTGCGACTTCGGATGCCTGGCTTTTCGTCTTCGGCCCGGTTTTTGATTTCGCTGGATAGAGACAGCCGAGCCGGTGGGGCGTTGGGAAACCCTACTCGACGCCACGTGTCGTTGGAGGTTTCTACTGGGCGTTCGTATAGCCGCTCGGAGGCTCGGGAGCGCCGTCCTTGTGTGCTGCCGGGATGTCGTGCGGGGCTGCCTGTGCTGTCGCGGGCGCGTCCGATGCTCCTGCCTCGGGCTTGGCGGGGACACTGGTGAGCGGGGTGCTCGGCGCAACGGGAGCCCCCGTCTTGCCCGGCAGCCCACCGGAGCCGGCGCTCGCGAGTGCCGGCGTACCCTTGCGTGGGTCATACGCGTGCAGACCGATTGACGTATGCCGCACGATGCCGTCGAACAGGCGGAACAGGAACGGCAGGAACAGGAACATCATCAGCATGGAGATGAACGCGCCGCGGAAGATGAGCATGCCCAGCTCGGATACGATGCCGTTGCTCGAGATGAACTGCACCGAGGCGCCCGCCATGATCAGGATGATGGCCGACGTCATGATGGGCACGCCTGCGTAGGTGACCGCATCGCGCGACGCATCCTTCGCGCTCATCGAACGCCGACGGTCAAAGTACTCGCGCGCTAGCACGATGGCGTAGTCCACCGAGGCTCCCATCTGCACGGAGTCGATGACGAGGTATCCGATGTAGTTCAGCGACGTCCCCATGAAGTAGGGGATGGCGAGGTTGATCCAGATGGACACCTCTATGGCCGCGAGGATGAGCAGCGGGATCGTGAGGCTGCGGAACATGATCGCCAGCACGATGCCGATGGACAGCATCGTGAACATCTTGACGGGCTGGGCGTCGGACTGCGTCGTCGTCTTGAGGTCGTACGTGTTCACGGTGCTGCCGGCCAGCAGGTAGTCGTCTCCGTAATAGCTTTGCGCGATGGATCGCACGGTCTCGACGAGCCCGAACGCCACGTCGCCCTCGCCTTCGACGTCCGTCGTCACGACGATGCGCGACCATCCGTCCTTGATGAGCTGCTCGAGCTGGTCGGCTGGCACGATGTCGGCCGGCATGGCATGGCCCGCCGTTGTGATGTAGGACGTGACGGCGCTGACGTGCTCCGTCGCCTGCAGCTCCTTGACGAGACCGCGCTCGTTGCCCCACTGGCCCTCGGGCACCATAAGCACCCACGTGTTCGCCGTCCCGGACGCATCCTCGATGTGCTGGCTCTCGATACCCGCCTGGCTGTCGGGCGCCACGAGGTCGGACGACCCGAATATGAAGCCCGTCTTGTCCTCGCCCAGGTAGCAGGGGACGGCGATGATGACGATGACGATGGCCATTGGGGCGGCGATGCGCTGGAGCCCCCGCGACAGCTTGTCGAGCGACGGCACGAGGTAGCGGTGGTTGAGCTTGTCGAGCACCGGCAGGCACAGCAGGATGAGGCACGGCATGAGGAAGATGACGGACACGAACGACAGGGCGATGCCCTTGGCCAGCACGATGCCCAGGTCGACGCCGATGCCGAAGCGCATGATCGTCAGCGACAGGAAACCGAAGAACGTGACGGCCGCGCTCGACAGCTCGATGGAGAAGCTGCGCTGCATGCAGTGGGCCATGGCCTCGACGGGGTCGGTAAACTCGTGCTGCATGTTGCGGAAGCGGTGCAGGAACACGATGGCGTAGTCCATGGAGACAGCGAGCTGCAGGATGGCGCCGCTGATCTGGCTCACGAACGAGATCTCGCCCATGACGATATTCGAGCCCATGTTGAGGACGATGGCCACGCCGATGGGCACCATGAACACGACGGGCTCGAACCACGAGTGCGAGCCGAGCAACAGGATGCCGACGATGATAGCGATGCCGGCAAGAAGGATGAGCACGACCTCGACGGACGTCGACTCCTGCATGGAGACGGTGCTCACGAGGTCGCCATCCATGGAGACGCGTGTCGCCCCGGCGTCGGTAGCGGCGGCTCGGACGCCGGCTATGGCGTCGTTGCCCACGGCTGCGTCGATCACGAGCTGGTAGAGGTAGCCGTCGTCTGTCTTCCAGGCGGACACGGCGTCGGCGTCTTGCGTCTCGATCGGCACCTTGACGTCGACCTGCGTGCCGAGCCACATGACCTCCTCGACGCCGTCCACGTTCGTCAGGGCGTCATCGAGCTGGCTTGCCTGCGAGAGCGTCAGACCTTCGGCATACAGGCGGGCGTTGGGGATGCCCGTCCCGTAGACCTCCTGCATCGTGTCGATGGCGCGCGTCGAGGGGGCATCTTGGGGGAGATAGTCCGCGAGGGAGTAGTTGATGGCGACGCGTGGAATGCACAGCGCGGCGGCGACGGTGGCGATGGCGAACACGATCATGACGACGACGCGAAAGCGCAGGAACGTCCGGCTGAACCTGAGCGTAAGCGGTTCGCGTCCTGTGTGCTGGCCCTCACCCATGTGCGGCTCCTTCTCGCATGACCTTATGAAAAGTGTCGCGGTTTGACGGGTCATATGCAAGCGATAATTTGCCTCAGGTGTCAGATATTTCACGCAAGAAGATCGATGGGGCAAACCTGGAGGAAGAAGGAGCGAGATGGTGGCAATAGTCTGACTCTGCGGCCGCATCGACCCGGGCACTCCCAGCTATGATGGGATGGGCGAGCGAGAAAGGAAGGCGCATGGGGCAGTGGTCGTGGCCGAGTGACGCTCGGCAGGAGCCGACGGTGGAGCGGGCTGGCAGGTGCTGCGGGTCGCAGGCGGGGCCGAGCCACATCGAGGTGCGTGGGGCGCGCGTGCACAGCCTCAAGGACGTCGACGTTGACGTGCCTCTGGGCGAACTCGTGGGCATTGCGGGCGTGTCGGGCTCGGGCAAGAGCTCGCTGGCCCTGGGTGTGCTCTATGCCGAGGGCTCGCGGCGCTACCTCGAGGCACTGTCGACGTACACGCGCCGCCGCCTCACGCAGGCGGGCAAGGCCGCCGTTGACGAGGTGTTGCACGTGCCGGCGGCGCTGGCGCTGCACCAGCGACCTGCGGTCCCCGGCGTGCGTTCGACGTTCGGCACAATGAGCGAGTTGCTCAACAGCCTGCGCCTGCTGTTCTCACGCTGCGCCTCCCACGTGTGCCCGCATTGCGGAACGCGTGTGGCGCCGTCGCTCAACGTCGCGGCGGGCCTCGCGCTGACGTGTCCTTCATGCGGGAAGCAGTTCTGGGCCCCGGGCGCGGAGGATCTCGCGTTCAACTCGGGCGGGGCGTGCCCGACGTGCGGTGGCACGGGCGTCGTGCGTGAGGTCGATCGGGCGGCGCTCGTGCCTGACGAGTCGCTCTCCATCGACGAGGGCGCCGTCAAGCCGTGGGGCACGCTGATGTGGGATCTCATGAAGCAGGTGTGCGCGGCGATGGGCGTGCGCACGAACGTGCCGTTCTCCGAGCTCACGGCCGAGGAGCGACGCATCGTGTTCGAGGGCCCCGCCGAGAAGCGCCACATCCTCTATCGCCCGAAGAAGGGCGACGACTTCGCCGAGCTCGACTTCACGTACTACAACGCCGTCTACACCGTCGAGAACGCGCTGGCCAAGGCTAAGGACGAGAGCGGCCTCAAGCGCGTAGCGAAGTTCCTGCGCGAAGGGCCGTGTTCTGCCTGTGGGGGCACGCGGCTCTCGCAGGCGGCGCGCCAGCCCCAGGTTTGTGGGCTTGACCTTGCGCAGGCGAGCGCGCTGACGCTCGGCGAGGCGGCGGAGTGGGTGCGCGGCGTTCCGGAGACGCTGCCTGAGCCGATGCGCCCGATGGCGGCGAGCATCTGCGAGAGCTTCCTCGACGCGGCGCGCCGACTGCTTGAGCTCGGCCTGGGCTACCTCTCGCTCGATCGCGCGGGCGCGACGCTGTCGACGGGCGAGCGTCAGCGCGTCCAGCTCGCCCGTGCCGTGCGCAACCGTACGACCGGTGTGCTCTACGTGCTCGACGAGCCGTCCATCGGCCTGCATCCGGCCAACGTTGACGGTCTGCTCGGCGTCATGCGCGACCTCGTGGCCGACGGCAACTCCGTCGTCGTGGTCGATCACGACGTGCGGGTGCTTGCCGCGTGTGACCACCTCATCGAGATGGGGCCGGCCGCGGGGGCCGACGGTGGGCGCGTTATCGCGCAGGGTAGCGTCAGGCAGGTCGCGGCCACCTCGGGCTCGCGTATCGCGCCGTTCTTGGCGCGGGAGCTGGCGAGGGGCGGGGGCGTCGACAGCGCGTCCGCGGCGGAACGCGTCGAGGACGGCGTCGCTGCCGGGGGCATTTCGGACTGCGGGGGTGGGCCTGGCGGAGGGGCCCTCGCG
Source organism: Coriobacteriia bacterium (assembly GCA_018368455.1). Taxonomy (NCBI): domain Bacteria; kingdom Bacillati; phylum Actinomycetota; class Coriobacteriia; species Coriobacteriia bacterium. The sequence goes on along the minus strand of JAGZEG010000012.1, from coordinate 13,242 downwards.
TGCGAGGCCGAGGGTGCGCCGATGCGCGAGGGTGCCGAAGGGCCGGAGACCCCGCTCGTGCGAGAGCGCGCGTCGTTTGGCGAGGTGTTCGACCGAGGGCGCATTCACCTGGAGACGGCGGCTCTGCACACGGTGCGCCCGCTGTCCGTCGACGTTCCCCGAGGGCGGCTCGTTGCCGTGACGGGTGTGTCGGGCTCGGGTAAGACGACGCTCGTGCTCGAGACGCTCGTGCCGGCGCTGCAGGCCGTCGTTGCCGGGGCGCCTCTACCGGATCACGTGCGTGCGCTCGACGCGCCGGGCATCACGCGGGCCGAGCTCATCGACGCGACGCCCATCGGGGCGAACGTGCGCTCGACAGTTGCGACGTACGCCGACATCCACGACGAGCTGCGCCGGGCTTACGCGCGCTGCGACGAGGCCAAGGCAGCGGGCTATAAGGCGGGCGACTTCTCGTACAACACGGGTCGGCTGCGCTGCCCGACATGCGACGGAACGGGGTCCATCTCGCTCGACGTGCAGTTCTTGCCCGATGTCGACATCGAGTGCCCCGACTGTCGCGGTTCGCGCTACGCACCGGAGGCGCTCGACATCCACCGCGTGGGCGCCGACGGCTGCGCGCTGTCGCTTCCCCAGCTCATGGAGCTCAGCGTCGACGAGGCACTCGACGCGACGCTTGGCCTGCGCAAGGTTCAGGCGCGTTTGCAGACCCTGCACGACCTGGGTCTAGGCTACCTGACGCTCGGCGAGCCGACGCCGGCGCTGTCTGGCGGGGAGGCCCAGCGTCTCAAGCTCGCCAGCGAGATGGGTCGGGCCCAGGAGGGCGCGCTGTTCGTGTTCGACGAGCCGACGATTGGCCTGCACCCGCTCGATGTGCGCGTGCTGCTTGGCGTGTTCGACCGGCTCGTGGCCAGCGGGGCGACCGTCGTCGTCATCGAGCACGACCTCGACGTCATCGCGAGCGCCGACTATGTCATCGACCTGGGCCCCGGCGGAGGTTCGGACGGCGGCCGCGTCGTGTGCGCCGGAACGCCTGAGCAGGTTGCCGCCTGCCCTGCGAGCGTGACGGGTCGCTACCTGGCCGCGGCGCTGGGGTAGGGGCGGGCGCGGTCGGCATGAAGCGTCGCCAGCTCAGGCTATCTCCATTTGCGATAGGGCCATAAGCACGACGTTTAGCTGGGAAAATGTTGGTCTCCTACACTTTGGGTCAGCCGGGAGGTGGGCAAGCTAGCGCCCCCGCCCGGGATGCCAGGGGGGCGCAAGGGGCGCCTCCTTCCAACGTCAGGAGGCCACCATGGCAACAGGTAACAACGCGGCTGTCTCTCGCAGGTCGTTTGTGGGCGGCGCCGCGCTCGCGGGCACCGCGGCGGTGCTGGCGGGTCATGCGGGCGTGGCTCGTGCCGATTCCGATCCCGCTTCCTCTGCCGGTGCGGATGCTGCGGGCGTCGAGGGTCCCGCATCTTCGGCGGGCGCCATCAGCGTCGACGAGCTCGGCGCCCAGCACTGGTCATTCATGGACGCACCTGCTCCCATTCCCGATGACGAGATCGCCGAGACGTACGACTGCGAGGTGCTCGTCATCGGCGCCGGAATCTCGGGCGTGCCGGCGGTCGCCTACGCCTCGAGCTTGGGGGCTGACGTGCTCTGCCTCGAGAAGCTCGGGCACATCGTCACGACGCGACCTACGGGCATGAGCCTCTTCGGCACGTCGAAGCTCAAGGAGCTCGGTGTCCTGTGCACGGACGAGGAGAAGGCCACGATCGTCAGGGACATCTTTGGCGGCTCGAACGCAACGAGCAAACAGGACATCGTCAAGCTGTGGCTCGACGAGTCCGGCGAGGTCGGTGACTTCCTCATCGACATCATCGAGCAGGCCGGCGTCCCCGTGAAGGTCGGCGGCTACTATGGCTACTACAAGCACCTCGGTTCAGTGGCGGAGTCCCAGGAGGACATGAAGCAGACCGGGGGCGTGTACAGCGACTCCTATTGGAACATGTACGCCCTCCAGCACCAGTTCGGCGAGTCTGAGGAGCCGGGTGTGTGCCTGTGGGGCCGCGACGACTTCTCGGATGCCGACTGGCTCGGCCCACTCTACAACTACTCGGTTGAGCACGGGGCGCGTTATATGTTCGAGACGCCGGCTGTGCAGCTCGTGCGCGAGGAGGGCTGGGAAGACGACGACTCCAAGCGCGTCATCGGCTGCATCGCCCAAAACGCGGACGGCGCATACATCAAGGTAAACGCAAGCAAGGGCGTGCTGCTGGCGACGGGCGGCTTTGACTGGGACGACGAGATGGTGCGCTGCTACTATCCCATCGGCCTGCGCACGGCGCGCACGTGGCAGACGTGGATGACGGGCGATGGCCACAAGATGGGCATGTGGGTCGGCGCCAAGATGGAGGACCCCGGCCAGTACAACTCCCACATGATGGGCTGCACGGCGCCCGCCATGGTCATGCGCATCGAGGACGTTGACAAGAAACGCGTCGAGGACGAGTTCACCGCATTCATAAAGCCGTGGAAGGAGTGGAACCTGCCCTCGAACGCCATGGGTACCGGCCTCAAGGTCAACCAGCGTGGCGAGCGCTTCACGAACGAGGAGATCGGGTACTTCATGTCGGGCCCCATCATCGACAAGCAGCCCGAGGGGCTGTTCTGGGCCATCTGGGACGGAGCGTCGCAGGAGAAAAACCTCGAGCACTACTTTGACCGCCTCGTTGACGGCATCGACACGTCCGAGCACTCCGAGCTGATGATCGAGCAGGGCATGCTTCTCAAGGCGGACACGATCGATGAGCTCATCGAAAAGATGAACGGCCCTGCCTGGGACAACGGCAAGTTCGACGGCGAGACGTTCAAGAAGACGCTCGCGCACTACAACGACATGTGCGCGGCAGGCGAGGACACGGACTTCTACAAGCCGGCCATGTTCATGTCGACGGTCGATACGCCGCCGTTCTACGCAGCGGAGATGGGGAGCAGCTGGATGACGACGCTCGGCGGCCTCGAGATCGACTCGTCGCTGCACGTGCTTGACGGCGAGCGCCAGCCGATTCCCGGCCTGTATGCCGGCGGTAACCCTGCAGGCTGCTTCTACGGTCAGATCTACGCACCGCAGGTCCCCATGAGCCTCTCGGGGCATTCGGCAACGCTGAGCTGCGTCGCCGTGCGCAACATGGTCAATGGGGAATAGTCGCTGGCTCTCGATGGCATCTCGGTGATTCCGTGCGGGGCACTCGCGGCCCGGCCACCTGACGCTTCCGAGCGTACGGGCGGGGCGGGCTACGGGTGTCCCTGCGCGTGTTCGCCGGCGACGTCGCGGACGCATGCGACAAACGAGGACAGGGCCGGCCCCCATGCTCTCCAGGCCACGCCGAGCGAGGCGCGTTGGCCGCCCGTGTCGAGGTCGACGGATGTCACGGCGTAGTGCGATGCGGTCTCGTCGCAGAAATGGCTTGCGACGAAGAGCCCGAGTCCCGCCTCAACCATGGGGAATAACTGGCTGCCATTGCTAACTGGCTGGGCGCTATCGTAGTCGATGCCCAGCATGCGCAGGCTGCGCGCGGACTTCGAGAGCACAGGAGGATCCGCCGAGACGCAGTCGACAAGCAGCGGGTAGCCTGCGAGGTCGGCGGGGGAGAGAAGCGCGCGCGAGGCAAGAGGGTGCCCCTCGGGAAGAAAGACGCACGCCGTTGTCGTTGCTATGGTCTGATACCCGAGTTCGGACATGTCCTTGACTTCGAACTCGACGGTTACGATGGCGTCGAGTCGGTTGTCGAGAAGGTCGGTCGTCAGCTCGGAGATATCTGCCTGACGCAGCGTGACCTGGATGTCTCCGCATGTCTCCCGCAGCTTGCGAATGGCGCGGCCAATCCATGGGCTCGCCATGGGGCCATCGAATCCGATGCGCAGGGAGTCGGGCTTTTCATCAGCGATGCGGCGGGCCGTCTCTATGGCCGCTTCGAACTCGGAGCGCAGATGGGGGATTTTGCCGTGCAGATGTGCGCCGGCGGGTGTGAGCTCCGTACCACGTGCGGTGCGTACGAATAGGGGAAAGCCCAGCTCGTTTTCGAGGCTGATAACCTGTTGGCTGACGGCGGACTGGGAGAGGAAGAGCGCGGCGGCGGCCTGGGTGAAGCTGCCACTGCTCGCGACCTGCTCGAAGCAATCAAGCTGCCTAAAGTTCATGCGTGCCTCGCTTTTGCCTGCGATGTGGGCCATAAGCTGCGTCGGTGACAAGTGTAGCGTCCCAGTTCCTGGCCTGTTGCTAAGAAATAAGAAGACGCCATTCTGGGCGCGTCCGCAGGCAAAGTGCCGAAGGGTACGGATTACTGCCTCTGGAGCGGGCTTGTCTTATAAACCTACTGAAATAATGGATAACATGCGAATATCAGGGCTGATCAAAGGGGAATAAGCCGGCGTACGACAGCCTCGTCGCACTTTTGGGCACACGCCTGTGCTACTGCCCAACTACTGAAAGGAAATCCGCCATGCCCGAGAAGAAGACCATCCTGTTCGTTGTTGGTTCTCTGCGCAAGAACGGCTTCCAGCAGCAGCTCTCCGATGTCGCTCGCGAGGTCATCGGCGACCGCGCCGACATCGCCGTGCTCGACTACGCTGATGTGCCGTTCGTCAACCAGGACATCGAGTATCCCGCGCCGGCCCCTGTCGCGCGTATTCGCGAGCAGGTGGCGGCGGCCGATGCGCTGTGGATCTTCACGCCCGAGTACAACCACGGCGTGCCGGGCGCTCTCAAGAACGCGATCGACTGGCTGAGCCGCCCTGTTAAGCCTTTCGACTTCGAGACGCCTTCGTGCCTGGTGGGCAAGCCAGTCGCTCTGGCTGGCGCCGCAGGTGGTTCGGGCGCGAAGTTCGTGCTCGACGAGCTTGCGGGCCTGCTCGGTTTCCTGCGCGCTGACGTTCTGGACGAGCGCACGGGCACGAACCTCGACCGCGAGGCGTTTACGACCGGAAAGCTCGCCGTATCCGACGAAACGCGTGCCCAGCTCGCCGCGCAGGCGGATGCCCTACTCGCGAAGTAAGTGGGCGTGCGGGCTCGGGGTCACCCCGTGGAGGCGGGGGCGCATGCGCTCGGCGAATCGTGCGGTTGCGGCAAGACGGATTTTGCTAAGAAATGCCGCTTTGGCGAGCCCGAAAAGAGAAGCTTGTTAAGAAACGCCAGTTTGGTGATGCGCTTGGGCGAAGGAGGGCCCTTTTCGCTGTTCTCTGCTTTGACTTATCGTCGGGCTTTCGGCAAAACACGAGGTGGGAAGCCTGTGGGCAACAGGCGTGGGCTTCGCGCGCGTATCTGGGCGATCGCCAAACCGGCGTTTTTTAGCGGGAGGTTCTAACGGGTATCGCCAAACCGGCGTTTTATAGCAAGAGGATGCTCACGCGGTCGCCAAACCGGCGTTTCTTAGCAGGGGGCCACGATATCCCGCACGCCGTCAGCCGGGATACGCAAAAAAGAGGGGGCGGGTCATGCGGCCCGCCCCCTCCTGTCAATCCTGGTCTGTTTGGAAACCCTGCGTTTCTAGGCCCTCTGAGCGCGGTTACGGTTGTAGTTGATGAGACAACCAGCCTTCACGATCTCGCGTTCTTCGGGCGTCATGTCTGCCACGTACAGGTGGATCTCCTCGACGTCGGCGACGGGACGCGCCCCCGTGGCATTGGCCGATCCCATATGCACGACGTACGCCGGCACGTCGGAGAGGTCGCCGTCGAGGGCTGCGCGGATGCCGGGCACGAACACGTAGTCGCCGACCTCGAACGGCGGCTCGTCGGCGTCGAGCTGGAACGGCACCATGCCCCAGTTCATGACGTTGGAGCGGTAGCGCTTCGTCGCGTACTCGCGCACGATGTTCGCCAGGCCGCCGATGACGCGCTGGCAGCTCGCTGCCTGCTCGCGGGCCGACCCGTCGCCGGGCTTGCGCGCGTATACCATGCTGCCGACCTCCACGGCCTGCTCATCGGTGTCGGCTTTCAGCGCACCCGCATCGCGTAGCGCCGCGAACACGTCCGACAGCTCAGGCTCTGCCTGCGCCAACGGCGTCCCAGCCAGGCGCGCTTTCTCGATGGCGTCGACGGCCTTGGAGCGCCCGACGTACTCCGGGTCGCGCCGCGACAGCGTGAACTCGGCCAGGCCCAGCGGGTTGGAGCGGTACGACGATGTCTCGCCTGAGGGGATGAGCTCGTCGGTCGTCGTCACGTCATCGAGGATCTTCGAGCACACGCGCAGCAGGATGTCGTTGGCCAGCGGCTCCATGGCAGGCCAGTCCTTGATGTTGGGCCCGTAGACGAGCTCGGTGTCGGTCTGCGCCTTCTCGAACCCGAAGTAGCAGCGCTTCTCATACACGGAGCGGTCGAACGTGTACGCGCAGTCCTCGTCCCAGACGCTCTCGGGCAGCTCCGTTGCCGCCGTGAGCACGCCGCCGTTGGCCGCCGTGGCCGCAATGGAGCGCGCGTCCATCAGTGCGACGCCCGTGAGCTGGCCGTTTCCGGGCTTGGAGCCCTCGCGGTTCGGGAAGTTGCGCGTCGTGTGACGGATGGACAGCCCGTTGTTGGCGGGCGTGTCGCCGGCGCCGAAGCACGGGCCGCAGAACGCCGTGCGCACGATGGCGCCGGCCTCCATGAGATCATAGACGGCGCCCTGACGCGCCAGCTCGAGGAACACCGGCTGTGACGTGGGGTAAACCGACAGCGCGAACTCGCCGGCGCCGCAGCTCTTGCCCTTGAGCGCCCGGGCCGCCTGGATGACGTTGCAGAAGTTGCCGCCCGCGCAACCGGCGATGACGCCCTGCTGCACCTGCAGCTTGCCGTCGGGGCGGATCTTGTCCGTGAGGCTGAGCGTCGCACGCCCGCCGCCGATGCGCTGCGCCTCGAGCTCTACCTCGCGCAGGATGTCGCCCAGGTTGGCATTTAGCTCGTCGATCTCGAAACCGTTCGAGGGGTGGAACGGCAGGGCGATCATCGGTTTGACGCTCGATAGGTCGACGCGCACGCAGCCGTCGTAGTAGGCGAGCGGCGCCGGGTCGAGCTGGCGGTATTCGCCCTCGCGACCGTGCTCGGAGAGGAAGGCGCGCGTGGCGTCGTCGGTGCGCCAGATGGAGGACAGGCACGTCGTCTCCGTCGTCATGACGTCGACGCCGTTGCGGTAGTCACAGTTCATGGATGCGATGCCGGGGCCGACGAACTCCATGACCTTGTTCTTGACGTAGCCGCTGGCGAATACGGCGCGGATGATAGCGAGGGCCACGTCGTGCGGGCCGACGCCGGGCTGGGGCGCCCCTTCGAGGTAGATGGCCACGACGCCGGGATAGGCGACGTCATACGTGTCGCGCAGCAGCTGCTTGACGAGCTCGCCGCCACCCTCGCCGATGGCCATCGTACCCAGCGCGCCGTAGCGGGTGTGCGAGTCGGAGCCCAGGATCATCTTGCCGCAGCCGGCGAACATCTCACGCATGAACGAATGGATGACGGCGATGTGCGGCGGGACGAAGATGCCGCCATACTTGCGCGCGGCGGACAGGCCGAAGACGTGGTCGTCCTCGTTGATGGTGCCGCCGACGGCACACAGGGAGTTGTGGCAGTTCGTGAGCACGTAGGGCAGCGGGAAGCGTTCCATGCCCGAGGCCTTGGCTGTTTGGATAATGCCGACGTACGTGATGTCGTGCGAGGCCATCGCATCGAAGCGCAGCTTGAGGCGGGCCATGTCGTCCGAGGTGTTGTGCGCCTTGAGGATGGAGTAGGCGATGGTGCCGGTGCGGGCCTGCTCCTTGTCGAGCGCGAGGCCGTCGCGCGCCGCGATCTGGGGCGCGTCGGCCTCCGGGATGATCTGCGTGCCATCGAGCAGGTAGACCCCGCCGTCGTAGAGCGTGACCATGGTGGTGAGTCCCTTCTCCGTGGGCCGGGGTTTCTCACGGGCGGCCATGTGGGCCCGTTGCGCCGTCGCCGGCCGCCGTCCCTCGATTGTTTGCCCGCGATTATCGGCTATGTGACGCCCCTGCGCGGCCGCGTTGGCGCAATCCACAGCTTCGATGGCACGGGGCTTATGGGGATGGCTGGTTCTGCCACGCGTTTTGGGGCTGGCGCGCAAAAACGGGCCGAGTGCATGTTTCTTCGGGTTGGCGTGCGCAAAACGAGCGTCGAGTGCAGATTTCTTTGGCGGGCTGGGAGCAGTTTGCTGCCCGGCGCGGATGGCTGGCGGGTAAAACCGCAGGGTAGTGCGGAAAGAGGGGGGCGCATGCTGCACATAGTTACCGAGAATCATTCACTCGACGGGCAAAATAAACAACGCCGTGGCAAGAGATATGCACAAGAGGGCGTTTCTGTGCAGAGGAGGCTGTCGGCCCGGGGGCTCCCGGCGCGGAGGCTCATCACGCGCGATCGGGGACTAGCACGCTACTCACCTGTGTGCTGCATTGATGTTGAAGAGGTGTTGGCGCTCGTGAGGTAGGGGGCAACGGCCTTGCTTGTCTGTTCGGCCGTTGCCCCCCGCAACTTAGCTCTCCGCGAACTGCGAGCGGTAGAGGTCGGCGTAGAAGCCGCCGGCCGCGAGCAGCTCGTCGTGGGTGCCCTGCTCGATGATGTCGCCCTCGCGCATCACGAGGATGAGGTCGGCGTTGCGGATCGTCGAGAGACGGTGTGCGATGACGAAGCTCGTGCGCCCGCGCATCAGGTTGTCCATGGCCGCCTGGATGCGCTCCTCGGTGCGCGTGTCCACCGAGCTCGTGGCCTCGTCGAGGATGAGCATCCGTCGATCGGCCAGGATGGCGCGGGCTATCGTGAGCAGCTGGCGCTGTCCCTGGCTGATGTTGCTCGCGTCCTCGTTGATCTGCGTCTCGTACCCCTCGGGCAACGTCATGATGAAGTGGTGCGCGAACGCCGCCTTTGCCGCGGCTTCGACCTCTTCGTCGCTGGCGTCGAGACGCCCGTAGCGGATGTTCTCGCGAATGCTTCCCTTGAACAGCCACGTGTCCTGCAGCACCATGCCGAACAGGCTGCGCAGATCGCTGCGGTCAAAGTCGCGCACGTCGCGACCGTCGATGCGGATGGCGCCGCCGCTGACGTCATAGAAGCGCATGAGCAGCTTGACCATCGTCGTTTTGCCGGCGCCCGTGGGGCCGACGAGGGCAACAGTGCTGCCAGGCTCCACCTGCGCAGAGAAGTCATGGATAACGAGGCGTTCCGGCGTGTACCCAAAGCTGACGTGATCGAACTCCACGCGGGCCTCGCGTACATCGTTGGCCGGCTGATTTGCCGCGCTCGCGACGTCGTAGGCGTCGGTCTCCTCGGGCTCGTTAAGGAACGAGAATATGCGCTCGGCGGCGGCCATCATCATCTGCAGCACGTTGGAGACCTGCGCGAGCTGCGTGATGGGCTGCGTGAAGTTCTTGACGTACTGGATGAATGCCTGGATGTCGCCGACGGTGATGACGCCGCGCACGGCGAGGGCGCTGCCCAGGATGGCGACGGCGACATACCCCAAGTTGGCGACGAGGTTCATCAGCGGCATCATGAGCCCGGAGAGGAACTGGGACTTCCACGCACTCTCGTACAGGCGCTCGTTCGTGGCCGCGAACGCCGCGACGCTGCGCTGTTCCTGCCCGAATGCGCGCACGACGGCCTGGCCCGAGAACGTCTCCTCAACCTGGCTATTGATGGCGCCCAACGTCTCCTGCTGCTGGCGGAAGTAGCGCTGGGAGCGCTTGACGACCGTTGCCGTGAGCAGCGCCGACACTGGCAGGATGACGAGCGTCACGAGCGTCATGAGCGGGCTGATCGTCAGCATCATCGCAAGCACGCCCACGATGGTCACGGCGCTCGTCACCAGCTGCGTCACGCCCTGGTTGAGGCTCTGGCCCAGCGTGTCGACGTCGTTGGTGATGCGCGACAGGACGTCGCCCGTAGACGTGCCCTCGAAGTAGCCCATCGGCATGCGGTCTATTTTCTGCGTGATGTCGCGGCGCAGGCGGTAGCACGTGCGCTGCGACACGGACGTCATCATCCAGCCCTGCACGAACTGGCAGGCGGCCGAGATGGCGTACAGGCCGAGCGTCATGAGCAGGATGCGGGCAACGGCCGAGAAGTCGATGCCGCCCGTGCCGGTGATCTTGGCGGAGATACCGTTGAACAGCTCCGTCGTGGCCGTGGAGAGCACGCGAGGACCGATGACGTTGAACACGCACGCGCCGATAGCGAATGCGATGGCGACGACGAGCTGCACCCTGAACTGGCCGAGATACGCGAACGTGCGACGCGCCGTGCCCTTGAAGTCCTTCGCCTTCTCGACGGGCATCATGCCGGGGCCTCCGTGGCCCATGGGCCCGCGGCGAGGGCGTCCCGCGCCGGTGGTGCGCTTTGTGTCCTGGCTGCTCATCGGGCATCGCCTCCCTTCGCAGCTAAGCCATCTGCGGCCGTGTTGGTTGCATCGCCGAGCGATGCGGCAAGCTCCTCTTCCGAGAGCTGAGACTGCGCGATCTCGCGGTATTCCTCGCAGGTACGCAGCAACTCGGCGTGGGTGCCGCGGCCTACCATGCGACCCTCGTCGAGCACGACGATCTCGTCGGCGTCGAGCACGGTTGAGATGCGCTGTGCCACGATGATGAGCGTCCGGCCGGCGAGCTCCGTGCGCAGCGCGCGGCGCAGGGCGGCGTCCGTCTTGTAGTCGAGCGCGGAGAAGCTGTCGTCGAACAGCAGCACGCGGGCGTCGCTGGCGATGGCGCGCGCGATGGCGAGGCGCTGGCGCTGGCCGCCCGAGACGTTCGTGCCGCCCTGGGATATGGGCGTGTCCATGCCCTGCTCGCGCTCGGCGATGAACTCGGACGCCTGGGCGATGTCGGCGGCCTTCTCGATGCGCTCGACGCCCATGGTGGGGTCGGCGTAGGCGATGGCCGAGCCGATGGTACCCGAGAACAGGAACGCTTGCTGAGGCACGTAGCCGATCTGGGAGCGCAGGGCATGCTGGGACAGCTCGCGCACGTCGATGCCGTCGATGGTGACGCGGCCCTCCGATGCGTCGTAGAAGCGCTCGATGAGCTTGATGAGCGTTGACTTGCCAGAGCCCGTCGAGCCGATGACGGCCAGCGTCGTGCCCGGCTCCGCCACGAAGCTCACGTGTGACAGGGCCGCCTCGCCCGCCTCGTGTGCCTGCGAAGCGCCGGCGCCTGCTGCCCGCTCGGCGCGCGACCCCCGCTTTGAGGCCCCGTCTTCCGACCCCGCGCTCGCCTCGGGATAGCGGAACGTCACGTCCTCGAAGGCGATGCGCGCCCCGGCCTCCCGGCCCAGCTCGACGTCGCGCGGGGCGGCGGGGTCTGCGATGCTTGACGACGTGGCGAGCACCTCGTCGACGCGCCCGGCCGCCACGTCGGCGCGCGGGAGCATGACGGAGATCATGCCGATCATCAGGAAGCCCATGATGATGACCATCGCGTACGTAAGGAACGCGATCATGTCGCCGGTCTGCATTGTGCCGGCGTCGATGGCGTGGCCACCGACCCATACGATGAGCACGGAAACGCCGTTCATGATGAGCATCATCGCCGGCATCATGAACGTCATGGCGCGGTTCGTGAACAGCTGCGTGCCCATGAGCTCACGGTTCGCCGTCTCGAAGCGCTGCGCCTCGAACTGCTGGCGGTCGAACGCACGAATGACGGGCAGGCCGGTGAGCATCTCGCGCGCGACGAGGTTCACACGGTCGATGAGGCGCTGCATGGCCTTGAACTTGGGCATGGCTACGGCGAACAGGATGGCGATGACGATGAACAGCACGACGACGGCCAGCGCGATGACCCAGCTCATGGAGACGTCTGTCGTCGAGATCATGATGATGCCGCCGATGGCGAGGATGGGCGCGTACAGCACCATGCGCAGCAGCATGACGACCGTCATCTGAATCTGCTGGATGTCGTTTGTGCCGCGCGTGATGAGCGAGGCTGCCGAGAACGCCTGAACCTCGGCGTCGGAGAAGTGCACGACGCGCTCAAAGAGCTGCTGGCGCAGACTGCGGGCGATCTTGGCGGCGCTGCGTGATGCGAGCAGACCGACGCCGACGGCGACGATGGCGCCGAGCAGCGTGAGCCCGAGCATCTTGGCGCCGCAGAGGAGCAGGTAGCGCATCTGCATGGCACCTAGGTCGTAGCCGAGCTGCTCGTATTCGACGCGGGCTGCGGCTATGCCCATCTGAGCGACGATGCTGTCGCTGGCGCCACCGAGGGCGGAGCGGGCCTCGTCGAGCCCTGCGCGAATGTCGTCCTTGGAGACGACGCCCGCCTCGTAGGCCTCAAGCGTGCGTGCGACGTCAAACGCGGAGGGATCGATGGCGGAGTCTTCGGTTGCCGCCGGCTCGCCCCCGGTGTCCAGATTGCTGGCAAGGTCAGCGTAGTGAGTGACGGCAAGCGGGAACGCGACGATGGTGTCGAGCACTTCTATGGTGTCGCGCCCCTCGTCAGTGAGCCTGTAGGTGGAGGAGCTTTCGTCCCAGACGTAGGCGGAGCACAGCGTTGCCTCGTCATCGGGACTCACCATCATGGCGACGGCCTCGAACGTCGTCTGGCTCATCTCGTCGGTGGCGGCATGCTCGATGCCCGATTGTTGAATGCCGACGTCAACGATGTCGGACGTGTAGCGCGGCAACGACAGGTCGCAAAAGGCCTGCAAGATGAGCAGGGCGACGATCGTAAGCGCTGCGACCCAGCACTGCTTCAGATACCGAACGATGCGCATGCGCACGCGCCTCCCACTGGCCGCGTCTTTGGCGGCCCGTGTGGCGCGCCTGTTCTCCCGGTGTACGTGCGCTCGTTTTTACCCAGGCTGTCCACTTCTCCCCGATGCGATGTGCGGCCCCCGCCGAACCTCCATCGTTGTGGAGAAGCGTCTGGTGCCTGCGCGCTGCCTCCCTGCACGCTGGTGCTCTATTCGCGGCCAAAAAGCCGAGCTGTGAATGCCCCTCGTCTGAGAGGGAGCGCTCCGCGAAAGGCGCGACCTGCGGTTTTGTCGGTTCGCGACGCCTTCGGCTTCGGGAGGTCGGATGGTGCCCATACATGCGCGCGATTCCTGGCCACAGAGCGGTGCTCGCTGTGCAAAGGCGCCGCGGGTCCAGGCCTCGTAGGCCGGCGCGCAGCAAAAAAGGGGGCGAGACCCATCGTGAACTGCCTCCCAATTCTTGGACTCATTAAAGGAGACAAGGGTTGGGAGGCAGTTCTCGTGCCGGATCTCAGGGTCAAATACGATGAGGAGACGAGG